>NZ_JBSHCR010000027.1:0-53391 GCF_053615895.1 Isoptericola sp. NPDC055881 | reverse complement strand
TTTTTTTTTTTTTTTTTTCTCCCTCGGGGGTGGGGTTGCCTACCCCCCCCGGGGGGGGGGGGGGGGGGGCCCCCCCCCCCCCCCCCCACGACCGCCCGCCCCGCGGGCACCCGGGACGCGAGACACGCGCCCGGCAGGACGACGAGGGAGTGACCGTGACCTGGCTGGACGACCGATCGATGGCCGTGATCACCGGCGCTGCGGTGGGCGACGCGCTCGGCGGTGCCGTCGAGGGCTGGACCCCCGAGCAGATCGAGGAGCGCCACGGCGGGCGGGTGACCGGCATCGTCGGGCCCTGGTACCCGAACTGGCGGGACGCACGTCCCATCGCGCCGTACCACAAGGGCGACGGGCACATCACCGACGACACCCTCATGACGCGCGCCGTCGTGGAGGTCTACGCCAAGCGTCGCGACCACCTCGACGCGTACGCGGTGGCGGAGGACCTCGTGCCGCTGATGATCGGGGAGCCGCGCTGGATCCCCGAGCTCGAGTCGACGGCGCTGCTGCTGCAGCGTGTCTTCCTCGCCGAGAAGTGGATGGTGGCGCGGCTGCACTACGGTCACGTCGACCCGCGGGAGGCGGGCGTCGGCAACGTGGTCAACTGCGGCGCCGCGATGTACGTCGCACCGGTCGGTCTCGCCAACCCGGGGGACCCGCGGGGTGCGTACGCGGAGGCGATCGACCTCACCGGGGCGCACCAGTCGAGCTACGGCCGCGAGGCCGCGGGCGTGTTCGCAGCGATGGTCGCGGCCTCGGTGACGCCCGGTGCGACGCTCGACGACGTCGTGCACGCGGCGCTCGACGTCGCCCACGACGGGACCGCGGACGCCCTGCACGCGATGGTCGACGCCTTCGACGGCTGGACCACCCCGCCCACCACGGACGAGGAGGAGCGCGAGCTGGGGCGTCTCGTGCGCGACACCGTGGCGCCGTTCGACTCCGTCGGTCCGGCCTACCGGCAGATGTCGATGGACGCCCGCCGCCCGTCGCGGACCAAGTCGATCGAGGAGCTGCCCGCCGCGCTGGGCATGCTGCTCGGGCACCGCGGCGACTACCGCGGCGCGGTCCTCGCGGCCGTGAACTACGGGCGCGACGCGGACTCGATCGCCGTCATGGCGGGTGCGGTCGCCGCCGGCCTCGGCGGCAGCGACGTCGTCCCCGCCGTGTGGCTGGACGCGATCGAGGAGGCGAGCCGGATGGACGTCCGCGAGACCGGGCGCCTCATGGCCTCGGCCGCCGCCGACATCGTCCGCGCCGACGCCGAGCGGGCCAAGGCTCGTCTCGCCGGCATCGACGCGCTCCGTCTCGATGCCGAGGTCGAGGGCGCCGAGGTCCGGGCATGAGGCTCACCTGGGCACAGCCGGAGGACCTGCTCGCGCACGAGCTCGTGCAGTCGACCGCGGAGGGCAAGGAGACCGCGGACGTGCGCGCCCGCTGGGTGGCGGCCGGAGGGGACCCAGCCCCCGCGGTGAGCGGAGCCGGTCCCGCGGCCGCGTCGCCCGCGCTGCGGGCCCTCGCCCGCACCCTGCTGGACGAGCTGGACGCCCGCCCGGCCCCGGACGCACCGCACGAGCCGGACGACTGGGACGCGATCCTCGCGCTGCTGCCTCCGGCGCCGAGGCTTCCGCGGCGGCCCCGCGCCGGCACGGCGCTGGAGGAGCGCGTGCGGGGAGCGTGGACGGGCCGCGCGGCGGGCTGCCTGCTCGGCAAGCCCGTGGAGAAGATCCCGCGCGAGGGCATCGAGGAGATCCTGCGAGCGACCGGCCGCTGGCCTCTGGACCGCTGGTTCACCGCGGTCGGGCTGCCCGACGACGTCGCGGCCCGCTGGCCGTGGAACCGTCGCTCCGCCCCCACCTCGCTCGAGGAGAACATCCACGGGATGCCGGAGGACGACGACCTCAACTACCCGATCCTCGCGCTGGAGCTCCTCGAGACCCGGGGGCGCGCGTTCACCACGGACGACGTCGCGCAGCTCTGGCTCGACCTCATGCCCGCGGGCCGGTCCTTCACGGCCGAGCGCGTGGCGTACCGCAACGTCCTCGACGCCCGCCCCGTGCCCGAGACGGCCACGCACCACAACCCCTTCCGGGAGTGGATCGGCGCCCTCATCCGCACCGACCTGCTCGGCTGGGTGGCGCCCGGCGACGTGCGCGAGGCCGCCCGGGCGGCCTGGACCGACGCGCGGCTCAGCCACACACGCAACGGCGTCTACGGCGCGATGTGGGCGGCGGCGCTCGCGTCCGCCGCGATGGTGTGCGACGACGTCCCCGCGATCCTCGACGCGGGCGACGCCGTCGTCCCGCCCGACAGCCGGCTGGCCGCGGCCCTCCGCCTGGGACGTGCGCTGGGCGCCGCCTCTGACGGCGGCGAGGCCGCCGTGCGGGCGGACCTCGACCGGCTGCACGCCACCTACGGCGACCTGCACTGGGTGCACGTGCTGCACAACGCCGCCGTGATCGCCTATGCGCTCGAGGCCGGACGCGGCGAGTTCGGCGCGAGCGTCTCGATCGCGGTCACCGCCGGCTGGGACACCGACTCGGCGGCCGCCACCGTCGGTGGCGTGGTCGGCGCCCTGCGCGGCGTGGACGGCATCGGGGCGCGCTGGACCGACCCCCTGGACGGGCGGATCGCCACGTCGCTGCCCGGGGGCGAGCGCCGCATCGACGACCTGGCCGCGCGCACGACGGCGCTCGCCCGTGCAGCTGCCCACGACCCCGCCGGCGACGCCGCGGGCGCGAAGGCCGCGCCGTGAACGCCGCGGGTCGTGTCGTCGTGGTCGGCTCCGCCAACGTCGACCTGGTCGTCGACGTGCCCCGGCACCCGGGTGGCGGCGAGACCGTCCTGGGCGGGGACCTGCGCCGCAGCCCCGGTGGCAAGGGGGCGAACCAGGCCGCGGGCGCCGCGCGCGCCGGGGGAGCGGACACCTCGTTCCTCGGCGCCGTCGGGCGTGACGACTCCGCCGCCCTGCTCCTCGCCTCGCTCCGCCGCTCCGGCGTCCGGACCGACCTCGTGTGGCGCCTGGACGTGCCCACCGGCACGGCGCTGATCACGGTCTCCCCGGACGGCGAGAACGCCATCGTCGTCGCCCCCGGGGCGAACTCGCACCTCGCGGTCGAGCGGCCGCAGGCCGAGCGGATCGCAGCGGCGGACGTCGTCGTGGCACAGCTCGAGGTCCCGGTCGACGTGGTCCTGGCGGCGGCACGGGAGCGGCGGCCGGGGGTGCCCCTGGTCCTCAACGCCGCGCCGTCGCGCCCCCTGCCGGACGCGCTGTGGGACGCCGTCGACGTCCTCGTCGTGAACGAGCACGAGGCGGCGGACCTGGCGGGCGACGCGGGGGCCGCGGCGGACGGCGACCCGGAGGCGCTCGCGGCCGTGCTGCTGCGCCGCGTGCCGGCGGCCGTCGTCACCCTGGGCGGCGCGGGGAGCCTGGTGGCCCGCCGGGGCCGGCCGCCGGTGCGCGTCCCCGCGCACCGGGTCGAGGTCGTCGACACCACCGGCGCGGGCGACGTGTTCTGCGGCGTGCTCGCAGCGGCCCTCGCCCGCGGGGAGGACCTGGTCGCCGCCGCACGGTTCGCCGCTGCGGCCGGCGCCCTCGCCGTGACCCGCCGGGGCGCCCAGGACGCCGTCCCTGCGGCGTCCGAGGTCGTCGCCCTCGCCGCCGCCGGCCCGGGCTGAGCCCGGGCGCCGCCCCTCCCGAGACCCGTCGTAGAGAGCAGCCATGACGTACACGTTCGACCCCCTCGTCCCGCGGCCGATCGACCGGCCGACCGACGTCCCCCTCGACATCCCCCTGAGCGCGGACCAGAGCGTCGCGCTGGACGAGGCGAAGATCTTCGTCGGCCCGGCCGACCCCGCCGACCGCCCGGCGTGGCGGGAGCGGCTGACCGCCTGGCGGGCGGACGCCCGCGAGCGCCACGGCTACACCGGTGCGGCGTACGACCGGCCCGAGGCGGCGTGGGCGGCGCGCTGCCGGACGGTCGCGCAGGTGTGGCTGTGGGACGAGCTGCTGTACTCGTTCGCCGAGCACCGGTTCACGCCGGAGCGGTTCCTCGTCGACGCGGCCGAGCGGTTCGCCGGGCTCGACGCGGTCGTGCTCTGGCACGCGTACCCGGTGATCGGCATCGACGACCGCAACCAGTGGGACTTCTACCGCGACGTGCCGGGCATCGTCGACCTGGTCTCGGCGTTCCACGACGCCGGCATGCGCGTCTTCGTCGACTACAACCCGTGGGACACCGGCACGCGCCGGGGCGACGACGACCTCACGGAGCTGGCCGCGCTGGTCCGCGACCTGGGCGCGGACGGGGTCTTCCTCGACACCCTGAAGAAGGCCGAGCCCGAGCTCGTGGCCCGGCTGGAGGCCGCCCGCCCGGGCATCGTGCTGGAGGGCGAGTCGAAGCTGCCGGTGGAGCGCATCGAGGACCACCAGTCGTCGTGGGCGCAGTTCTTCGCCGACTCCCCGGTGCCGGGAGTGCTGCGCGCGCACTGGTACGAACGGCGGCACATGCAGCACCACGTGCGGCGCTGGCACCGGGACCACTCCGAGGAGCTGCAGTCGGCGTGGCTCAACGGCGTGGGGGTCATGGTCTGGGAGGTCGTGTTCGGGGTGTGGGTCGGCTGGTCCGCCCGTGACGCCGCGACCGTGCGCCGCATGGTGACCGTGCAGCGCGCCGCGGCCGACCTCCTCCTGACCGGCGCGTGGACCCCGCTGGCACCGCTGTCGTCCGACGCCGACGCGGCGGGCGTGTACGCGTCGCGGTGGGAGGCCGAGGGCGTGACGCTGTGGACCCTCGTGAACCGCGGCGAGACGGACTACACGGGTCCGTTGCTCGACGACGATGCCGCCGCGCGCGTCGTCGTCCCGGCACGCGGTGTGGCCGCCCTGGTGCGCACGGCGCCCGGCGCGGTGCTCCCGCCGTGGGCGGCACGGCTGCGCGCCGTCGTCGAGGGGCTCGACGGCGAGGGCGGTGACCGGCACGACCCGGACGGCCGCTTCCCGCACCGGGTCGCGCGCCGGCTGCGCCCGGAGGCCCCGCCGGGGATCGCACCCGCCGCCGGTGCGGGGCCGGAGGCGGACGCCGTCGTGCTGCCGGCCGGACCGTACGCGTTGACGGTGCGGTACCGCGCCCGTGAGACGGGCATGTACCAGGGTGCCCCGTACGTCGACGAGTGGAAGCCGCTGCCCCCGCGCCTGCACGACGCACGCACCCTCCAGAGGGACGGTGAGCTGGTCACCCCGGTCGCCGTCGCCGCCCACGAGGTGACCAACGCCCAGTTCGCGGCGTTCCTCGACGCGACCGGCTATCTGCCGGCCGAGCCCCACCGGTTCCTGGCGCACTGGAAGGACGGGCGCCCCGTCGCCGGCACCGAGGACCACCCGGTCTCCTTCGTCGACCTCGACGACGCGCGGGCGTACTGCGCCTGGCGCGGCGGCCGCCTGCCCACCGAGGACGAGTGGCAGCTCGCGGGCGGCGAGGCCGTCTTCGGGCGCGCGGCGCGCGCGGTGTGGGAGTGGACCGAGAGCGAGCACAGCGACGGCCGCACCCGCTACGTCATGATCAAGGGAGGCAGCGACTACCGCGCCGAGGGGTCCGACTGGTACGTCGAGGGCGGCCGGCACGCGCCCGACCGGGCGGTGAAGCTGCTGCTGCCCGGCCTGGGCCTGGCACGCGGCGCCACGGTCGGCTTCCGGTGCGCCTGGGACCTGCCCGACGCCCTGGTGGACACCACGGAGGTGACCCGATGACGGTCTCGCGCGACCCTGGCGCCGGCGCGCTCGCCGGCCTGCGCGTCGTCGACGCGTCGACCCTGTTCGCCGGCCCGATGGCCGCCATGCACCTGGGCGACATGGGCGCCGACGTGGTCAAGGTGGAGCACCCGGCGAAGCCGGACCCGTCGCGCACGCACGGGGCGGCGAAGGACGGCGTCAACCTGTGGTGGAAGACGCTCGGGCGCAACAAGCGCACCGTCACGGCGAATCTCGGCAGCCCTGGCGGGCGAGAGGTGTTCCTGGCGCTCGCGGAACGGTCGGACGTCGTCATCGAGAACTTCCGCCCGGGCACCCTGGAGCGGTGGGGTCTCGGTTACGACGAGCTCGCGGAGCGCAACCCGGGTCTGGTGCTGGCGCGGGTGAGCGGCTTCGGCCAGATCGGCCCGTACCGCGCACGGCCCGGCTTCGGCACCCTCGCGGAGGCGATGAGCGGCTTCGCGGCGATGACCGGGGAGCCGGACGGGGCGCCCACCCTGCCGCCGTTCGGGCTGGCCGACGGCGTGGCCTCGCTGGCGACGGCGTTCGCGGTCATGGTCGCGCTGTCCACCCGGGAGCGCACGGGTCGCGGGCAGGTGGTGGACACGGCGATCGTCGAGCCGATCCTCGCGATGCTCGGCCCGCAGATCACGCGGTGGGACCAGCTGCGCACCGTGCAGCCGCGCACGGGGAACCGGTCGGCCAACAACGCCCCACGCAACACCTACCGCACCCGCGACGGTCAGTGGGTGGCGGTGTCGACGTCGGCACAGTCCATCGCGGAGCGGGTGATGCGGCTGGTGGGCCGCCCGGAGCTCATCGAGGAGCCGTGGTTCGCGCGCGGGGTCGACCGGGCGCAGCACGCCGACGAGCTCGACGAGGCGGTGGGCGGGTGGATCGCCGCGCGCACCCGCGACGAGGTGGTCGCCGCCTTCGAGCAGGCGCAGGCCGCGGTGGCCCCGATCTACGACGCGCGCGACATCGTGGACGACCCCCAGTTCCGTGCCCTCGGCACGATCCACGAGATCGACGACCCGGAGCTCGGACCGCTGCTCATGCAGGGGCCGCTGTTCCGCCTGTCCGGCAACGACGGCGTCATCCGGCACACCGGCCGGGCGCACGGCGCGG
This sequence comes from Isoptericola sp. NPDC055881, assembly GCF_053615895.1. Taxonomy (NCBI): domain Bacteria; kingdom Bacillati; phylum Actinomycetota; class Actinomycetes; order Micrococcales; family Promicromonosporaceae; genus Isoptericola; species Isoptericola sp. NPDC055881. The sequence continues at coordinate 46,514 of NZ_JBSHCR010000027.1, read as the reverse complement.
ACACCGACACCGTCCTCGGTGAGCTCGGGTTCGACGCGGAGCGCATCGCCGCGCTGCGGGCGCAGGGGGCGGTATGACCACGTCCGGCGCGGTCCCGCGGCCTTCAGCCGCTCCACCGCTCGCTCTCCTGTACGTGCCGGCCGACCGGCCCGAGCGCGTGGTCAAGGCGCTCGCGTCAGGAGCCGACGCGGTGCTCGTGGACCTCGAGGACGCCGTCGCGCCGGCTGCCAAGCCCGCCGCCCGGGAGAACCTCGCCGGGCTCCTGAGCGACCTCGACGGACCGGCTCCCCAGGCTCCGTCCGGCGGACCGGCCGTACAGGTGCGCGTCAACCATGCGGGCACGCCCTGGCACGCCGACGACGTCGACGCGGTGCGGGCGCTTCCCGTCGGGGTCGGGGTGCGGGTGCCGAAGGTCGAGTCGGCGGACGAGGTGCGCGCGCTCGCCGCGGCACTGCCCGGCCGTGCTCTGCACCTGCTGCTCGAGTCGGCCCTCGGGGTCGAGCGGGCGTTCGACCTCGCCACGGCGTCGCCGCAGGTCGCCTCCCTCGCGCTCGGCGAGGCGGACCTCCGCTCCGACCTGCGGGTGGACGACGAGGCGGGCCTCGCGTGGCCGCGCAGCCGGGTCGTCGTGGCCGCGCGTGCTGCGGGGCTGCCCGCGCCCGTCATGTCCGCCTACACGCACGTGCGCGACCTCGACGGGCTCGACGCGTCGTGCCGGGCAGGGCGCGCCCTGGGGTTCTGGGGCCGCACGGCGATCCACCCCGCCCAGCTCGCGACCATCCGCACGGCGTTCGCTCCGGCGCCGGACGAGGTCGCGCGTGCCCGCGAGGTGGTGCGTGCCGTGGCCGAAGCGACCGGCGCGGGCACGGGGACGGTCGTGCTGCCCGACGGCACGTTCCTCGACGTCGCGATGGTCGAGCGTGCCCGCTGGACGCTCGCGGTCCACGCCCGGGCGGGCGAGGCGCTGCCGGGCCCCCGGGAGCCGCGCTGACGGTCGGGGCTCGCCCGGTCAGAGCTGCTTGGGGAACGACAGGACCACGGCGGTGGCGACGACGAACAGGACGATCGCCGCGCCGAGCAGCCCGCGCCGCGCGGTGTGGTGGGCCAGCTTGGTGCTGAGAGCCGCGAACAACGCGACCGACGCGAACAGGATCGACGTCAGCACGTAGTTGTCGCCGTTCTGGTTGGCGTGCCGTGCCGTGGCGGACAGCGACTCGGCGAGCTGCAGCTGGTCGTCCGCGCGCTCCTGCGCCTCCAACCGGTACTGCGGCATCAGGAACGGCGTGCGGGGTGCGGTCTTGTCGTGCAGCGGGTCCGTGGCGATCCAGGCGTCGAACGCCGGGACCATCTCGGGCCGGAACCGGCCGTACAGGAACGCGGACTCGGTGCCGTCCTGCGGTTCGTACGTGCCGTCGTCGGCGAGCCCGGAGTCCCTGCCGGCGCGCTTCTCCGAAGCGACGGCGTCGATCCAGGAGGCGAACGCCGTGACGTCCATCGTCGTGAGCTGGCCGGCCTGCGTGGAGGCGCGCGTCGACTCGGCGCGGGCCGCCGACGCGGCGGCATAGCTGTTGGCCTGCACCCCGGACCACTTGGTGCTCTGGAACGCCGACCATGCCGTGACGACGGTGGCGAGCGCCAGCAGCACGGTCGCGACGAGCTCGACACGGCGGCTCACCGTGGAACCCGAGCCCGGCTCCGGCGCGCGCGCCGGGACGGGGGCGGGGGCGGGGGGCGTGGCGGGACTCGCCGGTGCGTCCTCGGTCGGGTCGTCCCGGGTCTCGGCCATCGTGTCCCCCTCGTGCGACCGCTGTCGTCTCCTGGCACATCGTGGCGGATGACCTGGAGTTTCGCTTCCTGAGCGCGGGTCGCGCCTCACCCCTCCCCGGCATGCGCCTGGCACCCAGCGGTGCGAGAGTGTGCCGCATGAGGAGAACGGGCGGCGGTGAGCCGTCGGTGTGGGCCGTGGGCGGCACGGCGCTCGCCGCGGCCCTCCTGATCATGGCGGGCCTGTTCCAAGGGTTCGAGGGGCTCGCCGCCCTGCTCGACGACGACTTCCTGCTGCGGCCCGACGGCTACGCGTTCGCCCTCGACCTCACCGCCTGGGGCTGGATCCACGTCCTGCTCGGGGTGGCCCTGGCGCTCACCGGGGTGTTCCTCCTGCGGGGGAGCCCCGTGGCCGCGGGCGTGGCGATCGCCGTCGCCGGCCTCAGCGCCGTCTCGAACTTCCTCTTCCTCCCGTACTACCCGCTGTGGGCCGTGCTCGTGATCGCCCTGGACGTGTTCGTCGTCTGGGCGATCCTGCGCACGACGACGAGCGGGTGGGCTTCCCGCCCGCAGACCGACTGAACGACAGAGAGGCAGGACATGGATTCCACCGGACCCGTGGAGCTCGTGCTGATCGAGTTCCCCCAGACGGACTTCAAGGGCGAGGTGATCGCCGAGCTCGGCCGGCTCGTCGACGCCGGCACGATCGACGTGCTCGACGCCCTGCTGATCCGCAAGGCGCAGGACGGCACGATCGAGTGGCTCGAGGCCACCGAGGGCGGCGACGACGAGCTCGCCCGCATCGTCGGTGAGCCCGCAGGCCTGCTCGGGGCGGAGGACGTCGACGACATCGCCGAGGACCTCGCCCCCGGCGCAGCGGTCGGCATGCTCGTCTTCGAGCACCTGTGGGCGCGGGGGCTGACGGGTGCCCTGCGCGGCGCGGGCGGCCGGCTCCTCGACTGGACCCAGGTGCCCCCGGCGGCCCTCGAGGCCCTCACCGCAGAGATCGAGAAGGAGAACTGAGATGCCCCCCATGCGACGGATGGGACGCCCCGGGCTCATCGGCACGATGGCTCGCACGGCCGTGATCACCGGCACCGCACAGGCCACCAGCCGGGCGATGAACCGGCGCGCGGCCTCCCGGGAGGAGCAGCGGTACGCCGCCGACCAGTACAACGCCCAGCAGCAGCAGCAGGCCTACGAGCAGCAGCAGGCCCAGCTGCAGGCCCAGCAGGCGCAGCTGCAGGCGCAGCAGGCGGCGCAGGTCACGCAGGCCCCGGCCCAGGACGACCTCATCGCCCAGCTCCAGCGCCTGGGCGACCTGAAGACCGCAGGCGTGCTCTCGGACGCGGAGTTCGCGGCGGCCAAGGCCAAGCTCCTCGGCTGAGCGGGTGCCGCACGAGGACGGGGCCGGACGCGTGCGTCCGGCCCCGCCCTCGCTCGTCCTGCCCCGTCCGGGGCTCCCGGGGGACGACGAGAGCAGGACGACGAGAGCGGGACGACCCGCAGGAACGGAGGACCGGTGAGCGACGCCACGGCAGCACCACCCGTCATGTGGCGACCGTACGCCCGGCTGCTCGCGGTGTCGGCGCTGCTCGGCATCGTCATCTCGGTGGCGGCCTTCGCCTTCCTCGCGCTGCTGCACCTCATGACCCACGCCGTGTGGGAGGAGCTGCCCCACGCGTGGGGCTTCTCCGAGCCGCCCTGGTGGTGGCCGGTCCCGTGGCTCCTCATCGGTGGCGCAGGTGTCGGGATCGCGGTCCGCTCCCTGCCGGGCCACGGCGGACACGCGCCGGTGCAAGGGCTCAGCATGGGCCCCGTTCCCGCCTCGCACGTCCCGGGCATCCTCCTCGGGGCGCTCGCAGGCCTGCCGCTCGGCGCGGTCCTCGGCCCGGAGGCGCCCCTCCTCGCCCTGGGCTCGGCGCTCGCCCTGATCGTCGTCGGCCCGTGGCGCGCGTCGCTCAGCGACCCGGCGCGCAACGTCCTCGCCCTGGCAGGCGCTGCCGCCGCGATCTCCGCGATCTTCGGCAGCCCCGTCGTGGGCGCGGTCTTCATCGTGGAGGCGACCGCGCTGGCCGGCGTCGCCGGGCAGAACCTCGCACGGACCGTCCTGCCGGCCGTCCTGGCGTCGGGCATCGGTGGGCTGGTCTTCACCGGGGTGGGCCAATGGACCGGGCTCGAGATCGCCTCCCTCGCCCTGCCGGGCATCCAGGGCCCGGCCCGCCTCGACCTGGCCGACGTCCTGTGGACGATCCCCCTGGCGGTGGTCGTCGCCGCCGCCGTCCGCGGTGTGCGCGGCCTGGGCGGTGTGGTCGCCCGGTGGTCGGCCCCTCGCCCGTTCGTCGGTGCCGTGGTCGGCGCCGTGGCCGTGGCCCTGTGCGCCTCCGCGTACGCGCTGCTGACCGGGCGCTCGCCCGAGGACGTGGTGCTCTCCGGCCAGGGGCTGCTCGGCCCCCTGGCCGCGGACCCGGCGGCCTGGGGGGTCGGTGCCCTCCTCGCCCTGCTCGTCCTCAAGGGGCTCGGGTACGCCGTGTCCCTCGGGAGCCTGCGCGGCGGGCCGATCTTCCCCGCCGTGCTCCTCGGGGCGGCGGCGGGCGCCCTCCTGGGCGACCTGCCCGGGTACGGGGCCGTGCCGGCGCTCGCGGCGGGCATGGCCGCGGCGACCGCCGCCTCGCTCCCGTTCCCCGTGTCGGCGTCGGTGCTGGTCGTGCTCCTGCTGGGCTCCGCGGCACCGCCGCTGACCCCGGTCGTGCTGCTCGCCGCCACGGTCGGGTACGTCACCGAGCACTATGTGCTGGGGCCGAGCCGCCACGCCGAGCAGCACGCCCCGGCGCACTGACCCGGTCCTGCGCCGGCTACTCGCCCGTCACGCCGTCCAGGGCCTCGCGCAGCAGGTCGGCGTGACCGTTGTGCCGTGCGTACTCCTCGACCAGGTGGACCAGGATCCAGCGCAGGCTGAACGTGCCCTCGCCGGGGCGCCGGGACTCGACGACGGACGTGCGGTCGAGAGGACCCGGGGCGACGGGGGCGTCGAGCGCGGCGTCCAGCGCCCGGTCGGAGGCCGTCACCGCGGTGTCGAAGAGGGCGCGCAGCTCCTGCGGCGTGTCGTCGGCGGCGCTGTGCCACTCCCAGTCGGCGTCCGCGGCCCAGTCGGCGGTGTCGAACGGCGCGAGCGCCGAGCCGCCCTCGAACACCTGGAGGAACCAGTTCGACTCCACGTAGGCGAGGTGCTTGAGCAGCCCGCCCAGCGTCATGGTGCTCGGCGGCAGCGGCGTCCGCAGCTGCTCGGCGGTGAGCCCGCCGGCCTTCTGGCGCAGCGTGTCGCGGTGGTAGTCGAGGAAACCCCGCAGGGTCGAGACCTCGTCGCCGCGCAACGGCGGCTCGACGCGGGAGTCCTCGACGGCCGTGGTCGGGGCCGCGGGCAGGCGGAACGCCCCGGCGGCGAGGGCCGAGCGGACGGCCGCGGCGGTGTCCGCAGGTCCCTCGGCGCTCGTGTCGCGCACGTGCGCCTCGAGCTCGGCCAGGTCGGCGAAGGCGGCGTGCACGCTCCGCACCGCGTCCGGGTCGCGCAGCTCGGCGTCGGCGCGCGCGGTCGCCCGGTCGAGGGTGACGTCGAGGGCGGGGCGCAGGACGACGTACGCCAGGTCCCAGCCCTCGCGGGCGGCGGCGACGCGGAACGGGGCCAGGAACCACGGTCCGACGACGCCGTCCAGGACGACGTCGTACCCGCCGCGCGCGTACGCGCTCGCCGCACCGACGACCGCCGCGGCGACGGTCCCGTTCTGCCGCTGCGAGCCGGCCAGGTAGGGCGGCACGAAGCCCGTCGCGATCGACCGGTAGAAGGTGTCGGTCGTGAGGTTCACGGTGGGGCGGGCCACGTCCGCGGCGAGCAACGCCGCCACGGTGGTCTTCCCGGCGCCCGGCGGCCCGGTGAGGATGGTCACGGTCACGCGGCGACCCTACCGGTCGGTGTCCGCCGCGATCCCCGCGAGCTCCCGGGCGCGCAGCAGCACGGCGTCGAGCATCGCGGGGGTGAGGCGCCCCGTGAACGTGTTCTGCTGCGAGACGTGGAAGCAGCCCAGCACGGTGAGGGCGGGCACGTCCTGGCTCCCGGTGCCGCCCGTGCCGCCCGTGCCGCCGGTGCCGCCGGTGCCGTCGGCGACCCGCGTCAGCGTCACCTCGGCGCCGTGCGCGAACCGTGGCCGGGGGCGCGGCACCTGCCAGCCCTGCTCCGCGAGCGTCGTCAGCAGCGCCTGCCAGCCGATCGACCCGAGCGCGACCGCCACCCGGACGCCGTCGCCGACGAGCTCGACCTCGCGTGCGAGGTACGGCGCGCACCGGCGCCGCTCCTCGGGGGTCGGCTTGTTGGCCGGGGGAGCGCAGCGCACGGGCGCCGTGACGCGCACGCCCCGCAGCGTGAGGCCGTCGTCGGCCGCCACGGACGTGGCCTGGTTCGCGAACCCGGTGCGATGCATGGCCGCGAACAGGAAGTCGCCGCTGCGGTCGCCGGTGAACATCCGCCCCGTGCGGTTGGCACCGTGCGCGGCCGGGGCGAGCCCGACGACGACGACAGGCGCCGCCGGGTCGCCGAACCCCGGCACCGGGCGGCCCCAGTAGACCTCGTCGCGGAAGGCGGCGCGGCGCTCCCGGGCGACCTCCTCGCGCCAGGCGACGAGCCGCGGGCACGCGCGGCACTCGACCAGGTGGGCGTCGAGCGCGGACAGCGTCGGGGCGGTGCGGGCGGCGTCCGGGTAGCCGGGGTCGTCGGGAGGACGTGGGTCGTCGGGGGAGCGCGGGGCGTCGGAGGGCACGGGCCCATCGTGACCCGTGGGTGGTCGGTCCGCGTGCCGGCGCGTGCCGACGCGTCCGGACACGCGAGGGCCCGCCTCCCGGGGGACCGGGGGCGGGCCTGGCGAGCGTGCGGCGGTCAGACCGCCGGGTTGAGACGACCGCGGGCCGGCGTGGTGGCTGCGGCGGCCGGGACCGTGGCGGTGGCGACGGCGGGGGCTGCGGCGAGGCTGCGCAGCGACCAGCCCATGAGGCCGAACAGGACGCCGAGGCCCATGACGAGGGCGCTGACGCCGTAGGCGACGACCGAGGTGAACAGCGAGGCCCGCAGGAACGAGGCGTTCATGGCCGTGGCGCGCAGCGGGTCGTCCTGGCCGAGCTGGGCGTAGGTCTGGCCGCCGGTGGCCTCGAGCGCGTGCTTGTCGATGACCTGCGCCTGCGCGTAGGCGGTGAGGGGGCCGTCGACGGTGGCGCCACCGAGGAACGCGGCGTCCTCCGAGACGGTGATGTCCTGGGCGGCGAGCTGGCTGCTCACGGTGGCCCACGTCGCGGCGCCGGCACCGATCATCAGGATGCCGGCGATCAGCGCGACGAGGCCGACGATGCGAACCGGTCGCTGGGTGGTGCGGGTGGTGGTCATGGTCCCCTCCGGGTGCCGGGTCGCGGGGTGCGCGGCCGGTCTGGTCGACGCCGGGTCCGGCGCTGTCTCTATGGTAAGACCACAGGACCTGACCAGCACCGGCGTTGCTCGTGAAATCCTTCACAAGGTTGCCGGAGGTAACGATCGTCGCGGCGGACGCCCGCCTGGCCCAGCTCGCGCCGGGTGCCGGCCCGTGGTGGCCTTGACGGAGGTCGAGCCGGCGGGGTGCCGGCAGGGTGGCCACGACGAGGAGGACGACATGACGGAGAGCTCGGGCCGGGGCGGCCTGTTCGACAAGGCCAAGGACGCGCTCCAGGGCCTCGTGACCGACGAGAACATCGACAAGGTCGCCGACGAGGTCAAGAAGCGCACGCCGGAGAGGGTGGACGGCTACGTGGACAAGGCGGCCGAGGAAGCGAGGAAGCGCACCTGACGGCCGCGCGTGCCGGGGCGGCGGGCGGGACGCGGAGCGCCTCGTCGTGGTAGCCGGTCCGGATGAGTACGATCGAGGGGCGCCACCCGCAGGTGGCGCCCCTCGGCCGTGCCAGCGCGTTCCCGCGCGGGCCGGCCGCGTCCCACCGTCGTCGAGCACCGCTCGGCGCCACCGACCACCAAGGAGCACGCCCGTGTCCGACGTCGCCTCGCCGATGCCACCGATTTCCGACGACACGCAGGACGCGGTGACGGTGCAGACGCCGACGACGGGCACGGAGCTCTTCGCGGGCCGCAAGGACGTCGTGGTCATGCGCGTGGACGGCGAGCTGCTCGACCTTTCCCGCGACCTCGCGGAGGGCACCGTGGTCGAACCCGTGACGATCGGCTCGCCCGACGGCCTCGCCGTGCTGCGGCACAGCGCCGCGCACGTGCTCGCCCAGGCCGTGCAGCAGGTCAACCCCGACGCGAAGCTCGGCATCGGCCCGCCCGTGACCGACGGCTTCTACTACGACTTCGACGTCGAGACCCCCTTCACTCCCGAGGACCTCAAGGCGCTCGACAAGGCGATGGCGCGCATCATCAAGGAGGGGCAGACCTTCCGCCGCCGCGTCGTCACCGAGGAGGAGGCGCGCGCGGAGCTCGCGGCCGAGCCGTACAAGCTGGAGCTCATCGGCCTCAAGGGCGGCTCGTCCGACGAGGACGGGTCCTCGGTGGAGGTCGGCGGCGGCGAGCTGACGATCTACGACAACGTCCGCGGTGCCGGGCGCGAGAGCGAGACCGTCGTCTGGAAGGACCTCTGCCGCGGTCCCCACCTGCCCAGCACCCGGCTCATCGGCAACGGCGTGCAGCTCATGCGCAACGCCGCCGCGTACTGGCGCGGCAGCGAGAAGAACCCGATGCTGCAGCGCGTGTACGGCACGGCCTGGCCCAGCAAGGACGAGCTCAAGGCGTACCTCGAGCGGCTGGCGGAGGCAGAGCGCCGCGACCACCGCAAGCTCGGCGCCGAGCTGGACCTCTTCTCGTTCCACGACGAGGTCGGCTCCGGCCTGCCGCTGTTCCACCCCAAGGGTGGCGTCATCAAGCGGGAGATGGAGGACTACGTCCGCCGGCGCCACATCGAGGAGGGCTTCGAGTACGTCGGGACTCCTCACGTCACCAAGGACGGGCTGTTCCACACCTCGGGCCACCTGCCGTACTACGCCGACACGATGTTCCCCGAGATGGACCTCGAGGGCTCGAAGTACCGCCTCAAGGCCATGAACTGCCCGATGCACAACCTGATCTTCTCCTCGCGCGGGCGGTCGTACCGCGAGCTGCCGCTGCGGCTCTTCGAGTTCGGCACCGTCTACCGGTACGAGAAGTCGGGTGTCGTCCAGGGCCTCACCCGCGTGCGGGGGCTGACTCAGGACGACTCGCACTCGTACGTCACCCCCGAGCAGGCGCCCGGCGAGGTCAAGCACCTGCTGAACTTCATGATGAGCGTCCTCACGGACTTCGGGCTCACCGACTTCTACCTCGAGCTGTCCACGCGTGACGACTCCAAGCCGGACAAGTTCGTCGGCTCCGACGAGGACTGGGCGACCGCGACGAAGGTGCTCGAGGAGGTCGGCCGCGAGACCGGCCTCGAGCTCGTGCCGGACCCGGGCGGCGCCGCGTTCTACGGGCCGAAGATCTCCGTGCAGACCAAGGACGCCATCGGCCGCACCTGGCAGATGGGCACCGTCCAGTACGACTTCAACCAGCCGGCGCGCTTCGGCCTGGAGTACACCGGGCCGGACGGTACCAAGCAGCAGCCGGTGATGATCCACTCCGCGAAGTTCGGCTCGATCGAGCGGTTCATGGGCGTGCTCATCGAGCACTACGCGGGGGCGTTCCCGGCCTGGCTCGCGCCGGTCCAGGTGCTCGCCGTCCCGGTCGCCGAGGCGTTCGACGACTACCTCAAGGACGTGGTCGCCCAGCTCAAGGCCCGCGGGATCCGCGCGCAGGTGGACCTGTCCGACGACCGCTTCGGCAAGAAGATCCGCAACGCCTCCAAGGAGAAGGTCCCGTTCGTGCTCATCGCGGGCGGCGAGGACGTCGAGGCCGGCGCCGTGTCGTTCCGGTTCCGTGACGGCACCCAGGAGAACGGGGTGCCCGTGGCCGAGGCCGTCGAGCGCATCGTGGCCGCCGTCCGCGACCGCGCCCAGGTCTGAGCGGCGCAATGACGGGAGAACACGCCACGACGGAGGGTGCGGGCGGCTTCGGCCCGCCCGAGGACAGCATGCAGCGCCTGTGGACGCCGCACCGCCTGGTCTACATCGGCGGGCAGGACAAGCCCGCCGACGGCTCGGTGGAGCAGTGCCCGTTCTGCCGCATCCCGACGCTCGACGACGAGTCCGGCCTCGTCGTCGCCCGGGGGACGGAGTGCTACGCGGTGCTCAACCTGTACCCGTACAACTCCGGCCACCTCATGGTGCTGCCGTACCGGCACGTGTCGTCCTACGTCGACCTCACCGGGTCCGAGACGGCCGAGCTGGCGGCGATGACGCAGACTGCGGTGCGCACGCTCACCGCGGCGTACGGCCCGGCGGGGTTCAACATCGGCATGAACCAGGGCGACGTCGCAGGGGCCGGCATCGCGGCGCACCTGCACCAGCACGTCGTTCCGCGCTGGCTCGGGGACGCGAACTTCCTGCCCGTGGTGGGGCAGACCAAGGCGCTGCCCGAGCTGCTGGCCGACACCCGGGCCAGGCTCGCCGCGGCCTGGCCCGGTGACGCGCCGGACGGAGGGCGCTGATGCTCGGAGGGCTGCGGGCCACGATGCAGCGCCTGTTCACCCCGCCCGCCCGCCTGCTGCTGCGCTGGGGCGTGTCGCCGGACGCCGTGACGATCACGGGCACCGTGATCGTCTGCGTCCTGGCCCTCACCCTGCTGCCGACGGGTCACGTGCTGCTCGGCAGCGTCCTCATCGGGCTCTTCGCCCTCGCCGACTCCCTCGACGGCGTCATGGCGCGGCTGTCGGGCCGCTCCGGGCCGTGGGGGGCGTTCCTCGACTCCACGCTCGACCGGCTGTCCGACGGCGCGGTGTTCGCGGGCATCACGCTCTGGTTCGTGCTGCACCCGGACCTGCCGTACGCGACCTGGGGGCAGGTGGCCGCGCTCGCGTGCCTGGTGCTCGGCTCCGTGGTGCCGTACGCCCGCGCACGCGCGGAGAGCGTCGGCGCGACGGCCGCCGTCGGCATCGCGGAGCGCACGGACCGCCTCGTGGTCGCGCTCGTCGCGGTCGGCTTCACCCAGGTCGGCCTGCCCGTGGTGGTGGCCGAGGCGGCGCTGACCCTGCTCGCCGTCGCCAGCCTCGTCACCGTGGTGCAGCGTGTCGCGACCGTCCGCAGGCAGCTCGCGCCGGCACCGGCCGGCCCCACCGACAGTCCCGCCCCGGAGGTCTGATGCGGATCGACGTCGCCCGCCTGTACACGTTCGCGTGGCGCCACGCGCCGAAGGTGCCCGAACCCCTGCTCCGCGCGGTGTTCACCGCGGTCGCCGACCTGACGTGGCTGCGGCGCACCGAGGGGGTGCGGCGGCTGGAGGCGAACTACGCCCGGGTGCGTCCCGACCTCGACCCGCCGGAGCTGCGCCGGCTCACGCGCGCCGGCATGCGTTCCTACATGCGGTACTTCCGCGAGGCGTTCACCCTCCAGGGGTCGACGCCCGAGCAGATCGCGGCGCGCGTCCGGCTCGAGGGCTACGAGCACGTGTCGGGACCCGTCGGGGACGGGCTGTCCGTCTCCCTCGCCCTTGCGCACCTCGGCAACTGGGACCTCGCCGGGGCGTACGCGACGCCGCACATCGCGCCCGTGCTCACCGTCGCCGAGCGGCTCCAGCCCGAGGAGCTGTTCGTCGAGTTCGTCGAGTTCCGCCGCTCCCTCGGCATCGACGTGCTGCCCCTCGGCGACCCGGACGTCTTCCGCAACCTGGTGCGCGGGGCCACCAAGGGCGGCTGCATCGTCCCCCTGCTGGCGGACCGCGACCTGGCCGCGACGGGCGTGGAGGTGGACCTCTGCGGGCACCGGGCCCGCGTCGCCGCCGGCCCCGCCACCCTCGCGCTGGTCGCGAAGGTGCCGCTCGTGCCCGTCGGCATCACCTACGAGCGCCTGACGGGGGAGCGGCGCCGCGCCGCGGGCACGCCCTGGGGGATCGTCATCCGCTTCTACCCGGCCGTCCCGGTGCCGGACGACTCGGGGCTGCGGCGCCACGAGCTGGTCGCCCGCATGACGCAGGGCTGGGTGGACGCCGTCGCGCGGACGCTGCAGGAGTCCACGCAGGACTGGCACATGCTGCAGCGGGTGTTCGTGGACGACCTCGACGCCGCGCGGTACGCCCGCACCCAGGCCGAGGCGGGCGAGCGATGAGCGCGCCCGAGCACCCCCTGACCGCGTCGCGGCCGCTGCGGGTCGGGATCGTGTGCCCGTACTCGTTCGACGCCCCGGGCGGGGTGCAGTTCCACGTGCGTGACCTGGCCGGCGCGCTGCAGCGCGCGGGGCACGAGGTGTCCGTGCTGGCCCCCGCCGACGACGACACCCCGGTGCCGGACGTCGTGACGTCCGCCGGCCGCGCCATCCCGGTCCGCTACAACGGCTCCGTCGCACGGCTCACCTTCGGGCCGCGCGCGGCCGCACGCGTCCGCCGCTGGCTCGAGGCCGGCCGGTTCGACGTCCTGCACCTGCACGAGCCCATGACGCCCAGCCTCTCGATGCTCGCGCTGTGGGTGGCGGAGGGGCCGGTGGTGGCCACGTTCCACACGTCCCAGGAGCGTTCCCGCGCGCTGCAGGTCGCGTTCCCGCTGCTGCGGCAGTCCCTGGAGAAGATCGCGGCCCGGATCGCGGTGTCCGAGGACGCTCGCCGCACCCTCGTCGACCACGTGGGCGGCGACGCCGTCGTCATCCCGAACGGGGTCTACGTGGACACCTTCGCGCAGGCCGCGACCGCCGAGCGCTGGCGCGGCACGCCCGAGGCGCCCACCATCGCGTTCCTGGGCCGCCTCGACGAGCCGCGCAAGGGCCTGGAGGTGCTCGCCGCCGCCGCGCCGCGCGTGCTGGAGCGGGTCCCTGGTGCGCGCTTCCTCGTCGCCGGCAAGGGGGACGCCGGGCGGGACGCCGCGATCGAGGCGCTCGGCCCGCTGGCGGGCTCGTTCGAGTTCCTCGGGGGCGTGAGCGACGAGGACAAGGGGTCGCTGCTCGCCTCGGCGGACCTGTACGTGGCGCCGCAGACGGGCGGCGAGAGCTTCGGCATCGTGCTCGTCGAGGCGATGAGCGCCGGGACCGCGGTCGTCGCCAGCGACCTCGGGGCGTTCCGGCGCGTGCTCGACGAGGGCGCCGCCGGGCGGCTCTTCCGCACGGGCGAGGCGGACGACCTGGCGCGCGCGATCCTCGAGGCGCTCGACGACCCGCAGGACACGGCCGTCCGGCGCGACCGGGCCGCGGCGTTCGTGCGCAGGTTCGACTGGTCGGCGGTGACCGCGCAGGTGCTCGCGGTGTACGAGATGGCGGTCGCGGCGGGCGAGGCGCTGGGCACCCCGGTCGCCCCGTCGCGCGCCGAGAGCGCGGTCGGGTGGCTGCGCACCCGCCGTGCCGTGGGGGGTGAGGGCGCATGAGCTGGTCCGAGCTCGCGCTCGTCGTCCTCGTCGTCGCGGCCGTGGTGGTGTGGCTCGCGTGGGTCTCCGCCTCCCGCCTGGACCGGCTGCACCGCAAGGTGGTCGCGTCGCGCATCGCGCTCCTGGCCCAGCTGGTCCGCCGGGCGGGCGCGGCCGTGGACCTGGCGTCGTCCGGTCTCCTCGACCCCGCGGGGGCGGTGCTGGTCGCCGACGCGGCGTTCGCCGCCGTGGAGGACCCCGTCCCGTCGGGCCCGACCGGCGCGGAGCTCGCGCTCGACGGGCTCGCGCCCGGACGCGAGCGCGCCGAGAGCGAGCTGTCGTCCACGCTGCGCTCGGCCCTCGGGGACGACGAGTCCCTCCGCGAGCTGCGCGCCGCACCGGACGGGGACGCCCTGGTGGGCCGCCTCGCGGCCGCCTGGTACCGCGCGCAGCTCGCACGGCGCTTCCACAACGAGGCGGTCCTGCAGGCACAGCGGGCGCGTCGTACCTGGTACGTGCGCCTGCTGCGGCTCAGCGGTCACGCGGCCCTGCCGCGCACCGTGGAGCTCGACGACCAGATGCCGGCAGGCCTCACGAGCAGCTGACCGCGCGCCCTAGGATGGAACCGGCGTGACAGCGGTCACGCCGCATCCTGCGACACGAGCGAGGCGCGAGTTGAGCGAGACCACCGGCAACGGCCAGATCCCCGCGGGCGAGGTGGGCACGGCCCGCGTCAAGCGAGGGATGGCCGAGATGCTCAAGGGCGGCGTCATCATGGACGTCGTCACCCCCGAGCAGGCCAAGATCGCCGAGGACGCCGGCGCCGTCGCCGTCATGGCCCTCGAGCGGGTGCCGGCCGACATCCGCGCACAGGGCGGCGTCGCCCGCATGAGCGACCCGGACATGATCGACGGCATCATCGACGCCGTCTCCATCCCCGTGATGGCGAAGGCGCGCATCGGGCACTTCGTCGAGGCGCAGGTGCTGCAGTCCCTGGGCGTCGACTACATCGACGAGTCGGAGGTGCTGACCCCCGCCGACTACGCCAACCACATCGACAAGTGGCGCTTCACCGTGCCTTTCGTGTGCGGTGCGACGAACCTCGGTGAGGCCCTGCGCCGCATCACGGAGGGCGCCGCGATGATCCGGTCCAAGGGCGAGGCCGGCACCGGTGACGTGTCCAACGCGACCACGCACATGCGCCAGATCCGTGGCGAGATCCGCCGCCTGACCTCCCTGCCCGAGGACGAGCTCTTCGTCGCGGCCAAGGAGCTGCAGGCGCCGTACGAGCTCGTGGCCGAGGTGGCGCGGGCCGGCAAGCTGCCCGTCGTGCTGTTCACCGCGGGCGGCATCGCCACCCCGGCGGACGCCGCGATGATGATGCAGCTCGGCGCGGAGGGCGTCTTCGTGGGCTCCGGCATCTTCAAGTCCGGCGACCCGGTCGCTCGTGCCAAGGCGATCGTGCAGGCCACCACGTTCCACGACGACCCCGACATGCTGGCCAAGGTCTCCCGCGGCCTGGGTGAGGCCATGGTGGGCATCAACGTCGAGGCCGAGCCGGCGCCGGTGCGCCTGGCGGAGCGGGGCTGGTGACGCCCGCCCTCGGCGACGACTGGGTGGTCGGCCCCGACGGGCTGCGGCACCGCCGCGCGGCCCGCGTCATCGTCCTCGACGACGCGGACCGCGTCCTGCTGGTGCGCGGCCACGACGCCGACCAGCCCGAACGCTCCTGGTGGTTCACCGTGGGCGGCGGCATCGACGCGGGCGAGAGCGAGGTGGACGCCGCCCTGCGCGAGCTGCGGGAGGAGGCGGGCCTCGCTCTCGCCCCGGGCGACCTGGTGGGGCCGGTCCTCACCCGTGCCGGCGTCTTCCGGTTCTTCGCCGAGACGTGCCTGCAGGACGAGGTGTTCTTCCTCGCGCGCGTCGACGGCGGGCACGTGCCGACCGCGGAGGGGTGGACGGCCGAGGAGCGGGACGTGCTCGACGAGATGCGCTGGCTCACGACGACCGAGCTGCGTGCCGAGACCCGCGAGGTGTTCCCCACCGCGCTGCCAGACGTCGTCGATGCCCTGGCGGCCGGGTGGGACGGCACCGTGCGCCACCTCGGCACGCAGTACGACGACGAGCCCTCCGACCCCGAGGAGCTCGGCGCGCTCTGACGGCGAGCGCCCGGAGCAATCACCGGTTACGGTGACAGGGTTCACCGATCCGCACACCGAGGTGCGGGAGCCGCGTGCAGCGCGCGGCGTGCATCGGGAGACCGGGGGGACCTCGACGTGAACCGACTGACGAAGGCTGCCATCGCCGTGGGGGGTGCGGCCGTCCTGCTGGTCGGCGGCGCCCAGACGATCGCGTACTGGACCGCGGAGGGGACGGCCACCGGGACGGACGTCACCGCCGGAACCCTGACGATGTCGGACGGCGCGTGCGGCGACTGGACCCTCGACGGCGGCGGGGCCGTCACCGACGGCATCGTGCCGGGCGACACCGTGACGACCACCTGCACGCTCGCGGTGGGAGGTACCGGCGACCACCTCGCGCTCGGGGACATCACGGTCTCCTCCCCGACGTGGTCGGAGGACAACGCCCTCACCGGTGCGCTCGACCTGAGCCTCACCTCGGCGACGCTCGGCGGCGAGACCCTGACGCTCCCGCTGACCGACCCGGTGCCCGTGGGGGAGACGGACTCGCTCGTCGTCAACCTCGAGGCGGCCTTCGACACGGCCGCGGCGAACGACACGCAGGCGCTGACCGCCGCGCTCGAGGACGTCACCGTCCAGGTCACGCAGGCGCACGTCGTCCCCGCTCCCTGAGGCGGCGGTGGCCGCGGCACCTCCGCGTCCGGCGCGCGTCGTGCGACGCGTCGTCGGGCGCGGCCTCGCCTGGCTCGTCCTGCTGCTGGCCGGCGGGGCGCTGCTGCTCGTCGTGGTGGTCCCTCGCCTGGGCGGCGCGACACCCTACGGCGTGGCGACGGGCTCGATGCGGCCCGGCCTCGACGTGGGCACCCTCGTGGTGGTGCGTCCGGTCGACGTCGCGGAGATCACGACCGGCGAGGTCGTCACCTATCAGCTGCGCTCGGGCGACCCGACGGTGGTCACCCATCGGGTGGTGGGCCTCGGTACGACAGCGGCGGGGGAGCGGACGTTGGTCACGCGCGGCGACGCGAACGATGTGGCCGACCCGCTCCCGGTGCGTGCCCCGCAGGTGCGTGGCGTCCTCTGGTACGCGGTCCCGGAGCTGGGGCGCGTGATGGGCCTCGGGACGCCGGACGAACGTCGGGCCCTGACGACGGCGGCCGCGGCGTGCCTGCTCGGGTACGCCGCGTGGCTCGTCGTCGGGGAGGTGCGAGAGCGACGGGGGCAGCAGGACCAGCAGGTGCAGCGAGGTGCCCGCACCGGCGGACCGCCGCCGTCCGCAGGCCTGGCGACGTGGTGGCCGGCGGCGGACGCCGAGACCGGCGACCCGCAGCGCGGCGTCCCGCGAGACCCGGCGCAGGAAGACGTCCGGTGACACGCCCACGCGCCGTCGCCGCAGCCGCGCGGACGCTGAGCGCCGCGATCGCCGTCGGGGCGCTCCTCGCCGTGGGGTCCGGCCCGGTCGCGGAAGCCCACGAAGCAAGAGCTGCGGTGTCGAATGCCGCGGTGCCGAGGGCCGCGGTGCCGGGGGCCGCGGTGCCGGGGGATCGGGGCGACGAGCCAGGCGGCGTCGCCCTCAGCCTGGACGGCAGGCGCTGGACGGACGGCCTCGACGCAGCGCTGTTCACCGGGGAGCCGTGGGTGCCGGGCGAGACACGACGCGCCGTGCTGCTCGTGCGCAACGACGGCCCGGGAGCCGCACGAGCCCGGGTGGCGGCCGCTCTCGGCGGGCGACCGGACGGCCCTGCAGCCGCGCTCGCCGATGCTCTGCGGGTGCGCGTCCGGCCGGCCGGGGGTGACTGGGCCGAGGCCGGCCGGCCGGCCGCTGTCCGCCTCGCGGAGGCGCAGGTGCTGCCCGTCGCGCTCGAGGTGACGCTCGCCCCGTCGGCCGGCAACGAGGTCCAGGGCGCGTCGGTCCCGGTCGACGTCGTGGTGACGCTCGCGGGTGAGGCTGACGCGGGTGGCGGCACCGACGGCACCGACGGCAGTGATGGCGCTGAGGACCCTGACGGCGCTGACGGCGTTGCCGGAGGCGGCGGCGCGGACAAGGACGGCGACGTCGCGCCCCCCGGCGACGTCCCGACAACCGGCGTGCTCCCGCGCACCGGCGGGGTCGGAGCGGGGCTCGCAGTGATCGCCGTGCTCGCCGTGGCGGCGGGCGCGCTCCTGCGGGTGGCGTGGGCGCGAGGCGGCGGGGACCGTGCCTGAGCCGGGACGCCGCGGCGCGCGCCTCCGCCGGGTCGCGACCCTCGTCGTCGTGGCGATGGTCTGCGCGCTGGCGGGCGGGGGCGTCGCCTGGGGCTGGTGGAGGACCGCCGGGACCGCGACGGCGCCCACGGCCCGCCTCACGGCCGGCACCGTCGACGTGCAGGTCGTAGGCCTCGGGAACGGCCTGGTGGGCCGCGGCGGCACCGTGACGCTGTCGGCGCTCACGCTGACGGGCGCGGTGCCGGGCTCCGGGGCGTCCGAGGTCGTCACCGTGCGCAACGGCGGCTCGCGCGCCGCCACCGTGAGCGCGACGGCGTCCCGGACCGGGACGCTGGGCACGGCCTTCACCACCAGCGCGTCCTTCGGCGCGGCCGACACCGGGTCCGGGTGCGGCGCAGGGACCGGCGGTACGGCGACGATCCCGGCCGGCGGGACAGCCGCGCTGTGCCTCGCCGTGAGCCTCTCGGCGACGGCGCCGTCGACCACCCAGGGGCAGAGCGGCGGGATGTCCGTGGTCCTCGTGGCGGCGCTTCCCGGCACGTCGTGGACGGACACGGGCACGGTGCTGAGCGGCTCGGTGGGCGCGGCCACCGTGCCCGCGCCCACGCTGAGCTGCGGCCTGCTCGGCATCACGTCGGTGACCTTCACCTGGACGGCCGTGACCACCGCCACGCGGTACCAGTTCGGGTACGGGCCGGGCGGCGCCACCACGGCACAGGTCGCGGCCGGGACCACGACGTACCAGGTCACCGGGGTGGCCACGAACGCCATCGCCCGGGTCCGCGCCGAACGAGTCTTCACGGGTGGCACCACCTGGTCCTCCGCGTGGTCCAACACGCGCCGGTACACGATCACGCTGGGACTGCTGGGGACCTGCACCTGAGCGGTCGGGGAGCCGCCCCGGGCGACGGCTCTACACTTCCCCGGTGACCACCACGATCGGCGTCCTCGCCCTGCAGGGAGACGTCCGCGAGCACGCCGCCGCGCTCGAGCAGGCGGGGGCCCGCGCTGTGAGCGTGCGCCGCCCGGCGGAGCTGGCGGCCGTCGACGGGCTCGTGCTGCCCGGCGGCGAGTCGACCACGATCGACAAGCTCCTGCGCCTCTTCGAGCTCGCCGACCCGCTGCGTCACCTCGTCGCGCAGGGGCTGCCCGTGTTCGGGTCCTGCGCCGGCATGATCCTGCTCGCCGACCGTATCGAGGGTGGCACCGCCGACCAGCGCACCATCGGCGGGATGGACGTCGTCGTGCGGCGTAACGCGTTCGGCCGGCAGGTGGACTCCTTCGAGGCGGACCTGCAGGTCGCGGGCATCTCCGACGCCCCCGAGGGGCGCCCGGTGCGCACCGCGTTCATCCGCGCCCCGTGGGTCGAGTCCGCCGGCCCGCAGGTCGAGGTGCTGGCGCGGATCCCCGACCGCTGGGCGGACGGCTCCCAGGTGGGCCCCGCCGCCGGTAAGATCGTCGCAGCACGTCAGGGACGGCTGCTCGCCACCGCGTTCCACCCGGAGATCACGGGGGACGCGCGCGTGCACGAGTTGTTCGTCCGGCTCGTCCAAGCATCGCGAAGGAGTTAGGGAGCGCATGTCAGGTCACTCCAAGTGGGCCACGACCAAGCACAAGAAGGCGGCCATCGACGCCAAGCGTGGCAAGCTCTTCGCGAAGCTGATCAAGAACATCGAGGTCGCCGCGCGCACCGGGGGCGGCGACCCCGCGGGCAACCCGACCCTGTTCGACGCCATCCAGAAGGCGAAGAAGTCGTCGGTCCCGAACGACAACATCGACCGCGCGCTCAAGCGGGGCTCCGGCGAGGGCGCCGACGCCGTCGACTACCAGACGATCATGTACGAGGGCTACGGCGCCAACGGCATCGCCGTGCTCGTCGAGTGCCTCACGGACAACAAGAACCGTGCCGCCTCCGAGGTGCGCCTCGCCTTCACGCGCAACGGCGGCAACCTGGCAGACCCCGGCTCCGTGTCGTACCTGTTCTCCCGCAAGGGCCTCGTCGTCGTGCCGAAGGCCGACGGCGTCACCGAGGACGACGTCATGCTCGCCGCCCTCGACGCCGGCGCCGAGGAGGTCAGCGACGAGGGCGAGGTCATCGAGGTCCTCTCCGAGGCCACCGACCTCGTCGCCGTGCGCACCGCCATCCAGGAGGCCGGGATCGAGTACGACTCCGCCGACTCCATCTGGCACCCGTCCATGCAGGTCGAGGTCGACGTCGAGGGCGCGCGCAAGATCCTGCGCCTCATCGACGCGCTCGAGGACAGCGACGACGTGCAGAACGTCTACGCGAACTTCGACGCCTCGGACGAGGTCATGGCGGCGCTTGACGAGGACTGACCGCCTCGTTCTTGCAGCTCGTGGCTGGGGCGGGCGGGTCGGGTGGGACGTGTCGCGAGGCGCGCCATCCGGCCGCTCGTTCCTCGCGGCCTCCCGCCAGGCCCGGCCAGCCTCGCGACACGTCCCACCCGACCCGCCCGCGTCGCTCCGCCGCGTTCGCTCGTGGCGGGTCCTCCTCGTGGTGGGAGGAGGCTGGGCGTGATCTGTGTCCCGTGCGGGGCCGTCGTCGCGCCTGCGCGGGGGTGTCCGCGGTGCGTGAGATGGTGACCGCGTGCGAGTGCTGGGGGTGGATCCGGGGCTGACCCGGTGCGGGGTCGGCGTCGTCGACTCGTTGCCGGGACGCAGGGCCCGGATGGTCGACGTCGGGGTCGTGCGCAGCGAGCCCGAGCTGAGCGTGGACCTGCGCCTGCTCTGTATCGCGCAGGGGCTCGACGAGTGGCTCGAGCGGACGGTGCCCGACGTCGTGGCCGTGGAGCGCGTGTTCGCCCAGAACAACCGCAGCACCGTCATGGGCACCGCGCAGGTGGCCGGGCTCGCGATGGTCGCCGCCGCGAAGCGGGGCGTGCCCGTCGCGATGCACACCCCCAGCGAGGTCAAGGCTGCCGTCACCGGTTCCGGCCGCGCCGGCAAGGAGCAGGTGCAGCGGATGATCGCGCGCATCCTCGGCCTGGAGGAGCTGCCCCGCCCGGCCGACGCCGCGGACGCCCTCGCCCTCGCCGTGACCCACCTCTGGCGTCCCTCAGGGGCGCTGCAGGGTGGCGAGCGGAACGAGCTCACCCCCGCGCAGCGTGCCTGGGCGGCAGCGGAGCGCACCGCCCGCACCACCTCGCACCGCGGCGCACCGTCCCGCACCACCCGCTGACGACGGCCCCGCCCGGGGAGGACGCGCGGTCCTGCCCGTGTCGCCGCCCGGAGTGTCGGGCCCGGTTGTTACAGTGACGCCTCGTACGGGTGTTCGACGCACGGCCAGCTCGATGGAAGGACCTCGGTGATCGCCTCCCTGACCGGCACAGTCACGCACGTGACGCTGGAGCGGGCCGTGCTCGACGTGGGCGGGGTCGGGTACCTCGTCCACGCCACCCCGGGCACCCTCGCCGGACTACGGGTGGGGGAGCGCGCGCAGCTGCACACCACGCTCGTCGTCCGGGAGGACTCGATGACGGTGTTCGGGTTCGCGGAGGCGGACGAGCGCGAGGTGTTCGAGACGGCGCAGTCGGTGTCCGGGGTCGGCCCGCGCATCGCCCTGGCGATGCTCGCCGTGCTCACCCCCGACGCCCTGCGGCGCGCCGTCGCGACCGAGGACCTCGCCGCGCTGCGCCGGGTGCCCGGCGTCGGGCCCAAGAGCGCGCAGCGCCTCGTGCTGGAGCTGTCGGGCAAGCTCGGCGCCCCGGCCGCGGCCGGACCCGGCGACGTCGTCCAGGACGAGGCGCCCGTCGCGAGCGGAGACCCCGCGCGCGACCAGGTGGTCGACGCGCTGGTCGGCCTGGGCTGGGCGGCGAAGGTCGCCCAGGACACGGTCGAGCGCGTCCTCGCGGACCGCGCCGACGACGGCCCGCTGGACGTCGCGGCCACGCTGCGGGCGGCCCTTCGCTCCCTCGGCGGACGACGTGGCTGACCCCTCGGAGCCGGAGTACGGGGGAGAGCGCCTCGTCACGTCCTCGGCCGACGACGTCGAGCGGGCGGCCGAGGCGGCCCTGCGCCCCAAGAAGCTCGACGAGTTCGTCGGTCAGCGCGTCGTGCGCGACCAGCTCTCCCTGGTGCTCCAGGCGGCCCTGGCGCGCGGAGCCGCCCCCGACCACGTGCTGCTGTCCGGGCCGCCCGGGCTGGGCAAGACCACGCTGGCCATGATCATCGCGGCGGAGCTCGGTACGTCGCTGCGCGTCACCAGCGGCCCGGCGATCCAGCACGCGGGCGACCTGGCGGCCGTCCTCTCCTCGCTCGAGGAGGGTGAGGTCCTCTTCATCGACGAGATCCACCGCCTCGCGCGCCCTGCGGAGGAGCTGCTGTACGTGGCGATGGAGGACTTCCGTGTCGACGTCGTCGTCGGCAAGGGCGCCGGCGCCAGCGCCATCCCGCTCGCGCTGCCGCCGTTCACGGTGGTGGGAGCCACCACGCGCTCCGGCCTGCTGCCCGCGCCGCTGCGCGACCGGTTCGGTTTCACCGGACACCTCGACTTCTACGACGCCGCGGAGCTGGAGCGCGTCATCCTGCGCTCGGCCGGGCTGCTCGGCGTCGACCTGCAGCACGCGGCCGCGCACGAGATCGCCGGCCGGTCACGCGGCACCCCCCGCATCGCGAACCGGCTGCTGCGCCGCGTCCGCGACTGGGCGCAGGTGCGCGGTGACGGCCTCCTGGACCTGCGGGCCGCGCGAGCCGCCCTCGAGGTGTACGAGGTCGACCCGATCGGGCTCGACCGCCTCGACCGCTCCGTGCTGGACGCCGTGTGCCGCCGGTTCGGCGGCGGGCCGGTCGGCCTGGGCACCCTGGCGATGACCGTCGGCGAGGAGCCGGACACGGTCGAGACCGTCGCCGAGCCCTACCTGGTGCGCGAAGGGCTGCTGGGTCGTACCCCGCGCGGCCGCGTCGCCACCCCGGCCGCGTGGGAGCACCTCGGCCTCGAGCCCCCGCCCGGGGCGTGGGGCGCCCCGCTGGGGGGCACGCTGTTCGACGACGCCGCCGGGAGCGGCGAGCAGAGCACCTAGACTGGTGGTGCCCGGCCGCCGACGGTCCGGGCCGGAACTCGACGGGTGCCGTGCTCGTTGGGGCCCGTACGCACAGGTTCATGGGCAGACCTGGACCTGTGCCCGGCGCGCCGACCGGCGCGCCTCGACGCCCGCTGTCGAGCAGCGACCGCCGGGCAGCGACAGACAAGGACGCTCCGTGGACTTCTCCATCATCATTCTCTTCGTGGTCCTCGCCGGCCTCATGTTCTTCATGAGCTCGCGGTCGCGGAAGCAGCAGCGTGCGCAGCAGGAGTTCCGGTCGCAGCTCGCGCCGGGCCAGGAGGTCATGACCGGGTCCGGCCTCTTCGGCACGGTGGTGGAGATCGACGAGGCGAACGACACCGTCACCATCGAGTCGACCCCGGGCATGCAGACCCGCTGGCTCCGTGCCGCGATCGCGAAGCGCGTCGACGCGCCGGTCGAGGAGACCGCCGACGAGGCGGCCGAGACCGACGTCACAACCGACTCCGCCGCGACCGGTACGATCACCTCCGGCGACGGTCACATCGACGTCCCCGACGACCTGTCGAGCCTGGACACCGCGCAGCGGGAGTACCGGGAGCGCCAGCGTCGTGACGAGGGCGAGGCCGGCGGCAGCACGAAGTGACAGCAACAGCGACATGGGACGGCGGGCGCTCGCGCCCGGCGGCCTGACGACGCGCCGGTCGGGGTGATCCCGGCCGGCGCCCTCACGCGCCGGCTTCCCGGCGGCGCGCAGACGGGAAGAGACAGAAGTTGGCGAACTCACGCACGAAGCGGTCGCGTCCGGCGCGCACCCTCGTGGTCTTCACGATCCTGACGATCGTCCTGCCGTTCCTCGCGCTCGGGGCCGGCGTCTTCTGGGACGCCAAGTCCGACACCAACCCGGACGGTGCGAGCTTCGCGCCGGGCCTGGCGCTCGACCTGCAGGGCGGCACGCAGCTGATCCTCTCGGCGAACACCACCGACGGGTCCGAGGTCACGTCGGAGACGATCGACGAGTCGATCAACGTCATCCGGCAGCGCATCGACTCCTCGGGCGTCTCCGAGGCGGAGATCACCGCGCAGGGGTCTCAGAACATCGTCGTCGGCATCCCCGGCGAGGTGTCGCAGGAGACCATCGACCTGATCTCGCAGCCCGCCCAGATGCGCTTCCGCCCGGTGCTGACCTACGCCGCCGGGACGCCGACGCCGGAGCCGTCCGCCTCGCCGAGCGAGGACGCGGCCAAGGACGGCGCGACGTCCGACGACGCTGCCAAGGACGGCGCCACCAAGGACGACGCGACCGCTGACGAGAGCACGGACACGACCCCGAGCGGCAAGGGCGCCGGTGCGGCGGTCACGCTGCCCGCGGACCTCGCGGCGGACACCGACCCGACGGCCACCCCGACCGCGACGGCGACCGCCAAGGCGGCCGACGGTGCGTCTTCGGACCCCTCGCCGTCGTCGACGCCGGCCGAGGGCGACACCGCCGCGTCCGACCCGAGCGACCTCGCGCAGATCACGCCGGAGATCCAGTCGCAGTTCGAGAAGCTCGACTGCACCGACCCGGACAACCTCAAGGGCGGCGGCGGGGACGACCCCGACAAGCCCCTGGTGACCTGTGGCGAGGACGGCACAGTCAAGTACATCCTCGGCCCGATGGAGGTGGACGGCGTCCACATCTCGTCGGCCAGCTCCGGTCTGGTCCCGGGCCCGAACGGCACCACCACCAACGAGTGGGGCGTCTTCCTCAACTTCGACTCCGAGGGCACCAAGGAGTTCCGCGAGACCACCACGCGTCTCTCGGGCCTCGAGCAGCCGCGCAACCAGTTCGCGATCGTGCTCGACGGCCTGGTCGTCTCGGCCCCGTCGGTGAGCAACGCGATCACGGACGGGCGGGCGCAGATCTCGGGAAGCTTCACGCGCGACTCCGCGGCGACCCTCGCCAACCAGCTCAGCTTCGGCGCCCTGCCGGTGCAGTACACGGTGGAGAGCCAGGAGGTCATCTCCGCGACCCTCGGCTCCGAGCAGCTGCGCAACGGCCTCATCGCGGGCCTCATCGGCCTCGCGCTCGTCGTCGTGTACTCGCTGCTGCAGTACCGGACGCTGGGACTGCTCACGGTGGCGTCGCTCGTCGTCGCCGGTGTGATCACCTACCTGTCGATCGCGCTGCTCTCGTGGGGGATGGGTTATCGACTCTCCCTCGCGGGCGTCGCGGGCCTGATCGTGGCGATCGGCTTCACCGCGGACTCGTTCATCGTGTACTTCGAACGCATCCGCGACGAGCTGCGTGACGGGAGAACTCTGGCCTACGCCGTCCAGCGCGGCTGGTCCCGTGCGCGGCGCACGGTGCTCGCGGCGAAGGCCGTCAACCTCATCTCGGCCGTCATCCTGTACTTCCTCGCCGTCGGCGGCGTGCAGGGCTTCGCGTTCACGCTGGGTCTGACGACGATCATCGACGTCGCGGTCGTCTTCTGGTTCACGCACCCGATGATGGAGGTCATCACCAAGATCCCGTTCTTCCGGGACGGTCACCTCTGGTCGGGCCTGTCGCCCGAGCGGCTGCGCGCCGGCTCCGGCCCGCGGTACGTGGGCGCCGGCAAGGTCCGCGCGGCGCAGCCGGCCGTGGCCGGCGACGTCCCGACGGCCAAGGCTCCCGCGGACGCGCCGATCCCGGCGGAGACGGGGGCGCCTGCGGCGGCCACCACGCCGGAGCCCGTGCACAGCGGAGCGCGGCAGGCTTCCGCTCCGGCGACGGACGCCTCCGGGCGCCGCCTGACGATCGCGGAACGCCGCGCCGCCGAGCGGCGCGCGGCGGCCCAGGAGTCGGATCCCGGGGACGACGCGGGACCAGATGACGGCACGTCGCCCACGGCGACCGGCGAGAACTCGTCCGGAACGAATGAGGAGAGCCGCTGATGGCCGGCATGAACTTCGCCCAGTGGGGCAACGACCTCTACACGGGTCGCCGGTCGTACCCGATCGTCCAGCGCCGGGCACGCTGGTTCACGGTCGCCGGCGTGCTCGCGATCGCCTCGATCGCCGTGATCCTCATCAAGGGGCTCACCCTGGGCATCGACTTCCGGGGCGGCACCGAGTTCACGGTGAACGACGCCTCGTCGACCGAGCAGCAGATCGCGATCGACGTGGTGCACCAGGTGCTGCCGGACGAGGAGCCCCGCGTCGCGATCGTGGGCGGCTCGTCGGTCCGCGTGCAGACCGAGGAGGTGACGACCGAGCAGGAGTCGCAGATCGTCACCGATCTCGCGTCGGCCTACGACGTCGACGAGTCGGCGGTCACGACGTCCTTCGTCGGCCCGACCTGGGGGGCGGGCGTCTCGACGCGTGCCCTGTGGGGCACGGTCGTCTTCGTCCTGGCGGCCGCCCTGTTCATGGCCGTGTACTTCCGCGCCTGGCGGATGTCCGTGGCGGCGATCGTGGCGATGCTCGGCGACCTGCTCATCTCGGCCGGCGTCTACGCGGCGATCGGCTGGGAGGTCACGCCGTCCACGATCATCGGCTTCCTGACGATCCTCGGCTTCTCGCTGTACGACAAGATGGTCGTCTTCGACAAGGTCCGCGAGAACACGGCCGACGTGCTCACGCAGACCCGGAGCACCTACGCCGAGCGCGCGAACCTTGCGGTCAACCAGACGCTGGTCCGGTCGATCAACACGTCCGTCGTGGCCCTGCTGCCCGTGGCGAGCATCCTGTTCGTCGGCGCGTTCCTGCTGGGTGCGGGCACGCTGCGCGACCTGTCGCTGTCCCTGTTCGTCGGCATCGCCGTCGGCGCGGCGTCGTCGCTGTTCCTCGCCACCCCGCTCGACGTCGCGCTGCGTGAGCGCGAGCCGCGCATCGCCGCGCACACGAAGGCGGTGCTCGAGGCCCGAGCCGGCCTGGTCGCCGAGGGCGGCCACGAGGCCGAGGTCGATGCCTACACGACCGGCTCGGCCCAGCTCGTGCCGGGGCAGCACCAGGGCAACCAGGCCCAGCCGCGCCGCAAGCGCGCGCGCTGAGGCGGGGGAAGGCCAGGATGACGGATTCCGCGACCGGCGCAGGCCGGCCCGACGACATCGTGCTCGACGGGCTGCGGGGGCTGGGCTCGGGACGCGCCGCGGAGATCCGCGCGCTGATCCGGGACGTGCCCGACTACCCGCACCCGCCCGTGGTGTTCCGGGACATCACCCCGTTGCTCGCGGACGGCCGGGCGCTGGCGGACGTCGTGGAGGCGTTCGCGCACCTGGTCGACGCGGACGGCGGCGTCGACGTCGTCGCGGGCATGGAGGCGCGTGGCTTCCTGCTGGGGGCGCCGCTCGCGACACGTCTCGGCGTGGGCTTCCTGCCGCTGCGCAAGGCGGGCAAGCTGCCGCCGCCGGTGGAGCGCGTGTCGTACGAGCTCGAGTACGGCTCGGCGTCCATCGAGCTGCGCACGGGAACACTCGAGACGGGTGCGCGTGTTCTTCTCGTCGACGACGTGCTCGCCACCGGCGGCACGGCGCGCGCGGCCGCCGAGCTGGTGGAGCGCTCGGGCGGTCAGGTGGTCGCCCTCGCGTTCCTGCTCGAGCTCGCCGGCCTGGGAGGACGCGACCGGCTGCCGGGCCGGACGGTCGAGGCTCTGCTGCGCGTGGAGTCGTAGACTTGCCGTCCCGGCCGTCGGTAACCCCGCGGTGGTTGCGGAAGGAGGCGCAGATGAGCGACGAGACGAAGGTCGCGCGCGCCGCTGCCGCGCCACAGGGGTCGGCGTCGCAGAGCGGCGCCTCCTCGAACCGCGGCGCGGGCTCGGGGCTGCGCGTGCGCAACCGCCTGGTGCGGCTCGGCGTACGCGGTGCCCCGCCCACCACGCCCGCCCTGGAGCCGGTGCTCCAGGCCGTGCGGACCAACCACCCGAAGTCGGACCTGTCCGTGCTGGAGCGTGCCTACGCGACGGCTGAGCGGTGTCACCGGGGCCAGGAGCGCAAGTCTGGCGACCCGTACATCACGCACCCGGTCGCCGTGGCGACGATCCTCGCCGAGCTCGGTTTCGACGGCGCGACCCTCGCGGCCGCGCTGCTGCACGACACGGTCGAGGACACCGACTACGGTCTCGACGAGCTGACACGCGAGTACGGCGAGGAGATCGCCATGCTCGTCGACGGCGTCACCAAGCTGGACAAGGTGAAGTACGGCGACGCCGCCCAGGCCGAGACCGTGCGCAAGATGGTCGTGGCGATGGCCAAGGACATCCGCGTGCTGGTCATCAAGCTCGCCGACCGGCTGCACAACGCCCGGACGTGGAAGTACGTCTCCGGCTCGTCGGCACAGCGCAAGGCGCGCGAGACGCTGGAGATCTACGCGCCCCTGGCCCACCGGCTGGGCATGAACACCATCAAGTGGGAGCTGGAGGACCTGTCCTTCCAGACCCTCTACCCGAAGGTGTACGACGAGATCGTGCACCTGGTGGCCGAGCGCGCCCCCGCTCGCGAGGAGTACCTGTCGGTCGTGCGCGAGCAGATCTCCGCCGACCTGCGCAGCGCGAAGATCAAGGCCACCGTCACGGGGCGGCCCAAGCACTACTACTCGATCTACCAGAAGATGATCGTGCGCGGGCACGACTTCGCGGAGATCTACGACCTCGTCGGCACGCGCGTCCTCGTGGACACGGTGCGGGACTGCTACGCGGTGCTCGGCGCGCTCCACGCGCGCTGGAACCCGGTCCCGGGCCGCTTCAAGGACTACATCGCGATGCCGAAGTTCAACCTGTACCAGTCGCTGCACACGACGGTCGTGGGCCCGGGCGGCAAGCCGGTCGAGATCCAGATCCGCACGCACGACATGCACCGCCGCGCGGAGTACGGCGTCGCGGCGCACTGGAAGTACAAGCAGATGGCGGCCGGGGTCAAGACCGGCGCGACCGACGACCCGCGCGCCAACGACATGGCGTGGCTGCGCCAGCTCGTGGACTGGCAGCGCGAGAC
Organism: Isoptericola sp. NPDC055881; assembly: GCF_053615895.1. Taxonomy (NCBI): domain Bacteria; kingdom Bacillati; phylum Actinomycetota; class Actinomycetes; order Micrococcales; family Promicromonosporaceae; genus Isoptericola; species Isoptericola sp. NPDC055881. The sequence goes on along the minus strand of NZ_JBSHCR010000027.1, from coordinate 17,961 downwards.
CGCGGACCCGAGCGAGTTCCTCGACTCCTTGCGCTACGAGATCGGTGGCGCGGAGGTGTACGTCTTCACGCCGAAGGGCGAGGTGATGGCGTTGCCCGCCGACGCCACGCCCGTCGACTTCGCCTACTCGGTGCACACCGAGGTCGGGCACCGCACGATGGGCGCGCGTGTCAACGGCCGGCTCGTCCCGCTCGACTCGACGCTGCAGAACGGCGACACGGTCGACATCCTCACCTCCAAGGCGGAGTCCGCCGGGCCGTCGCGCGACTGGCTCGCCTTCGTGAAGTCGGCGCGCGCCCGCAACAAGATCCGCCAGTGGTTCACCAAGGAGCGGCGCGAGGAGGCGATCGAGCAGGGCAAGGACGCCATCACGAAGGCGATGCGCAAGCAGAACCTGCCGATCCAGCGTCTCCTCAGCCACGAGGCGCTCGTGGGTCTGGCGAACGACATGCGCTACGCCGACGTGTCCGCCCTGTACGCGGCCGTCGGTGAGGGGCACGCCTCGGCGCCGCACGTCGTGGACATGCTGGTCAAGTCCTTGGGCGGCGAGGAGGGTACCGAGGAGGACGCGGCCGAGGTCGCGCGCCCCGGGCGGCCCACACGGCGCGGCCGGACGGGCGACCCCGGCGTGGTGGTCAAGGGCGTCGACGACATCTGGGTGAAGCTGGCCAAGTGCTGCACCCCGGTGCCGGGGGACGCCATCGTCGGCTTCGTGACCCGCGGCGCGGGCGTGAGCGTGCACCGTGCGGACTGCGCCAACGCCGAGCAGCTGACGAAGGCCCAGCCGGAGCGCATGGTCGACGTGAGCTGGACGACCGGCGCCAACACGATGTTCCTGGTGCAGATCCAGGTCGAGGCGCTCGATCGCTCCCGGCTGCTCTCCGACGTCACGAAGGTGCTGTCGGACTACCACGTCAACATCCTGTCGGCCACCGTCACCACCTCGACCGACCGGATCGCGCTGTCGAAGTTCGTCTTCGAGATGGCCGAGCCCGGGCACCTCCAGCAGGTGCTCACCGCGGTGCGCAAGGTGGACGGCGTGTTCGACGTCTACCGCATCACGGGGACGAAGGCGGCCGAGGTGCATCAGGCGCAGGATTCGGCGAACAGCTGAGCGCGACAGCGGTCGCGGGTCGTTCGGTGACTGGTGATATCGACCTCTTTGCTGCTGCAATTCGACACTGAAATACGTGCCGACATTCCTCCTAGGTACGCGCCCGCCGTCTGGCAGAGTTGCTCGTGTTCGGGTGACTGACTGTCGGATGACCTCCGTCGAGCACCTCTCAGTCAAGCCCGATAGCGCCTGCCTGATGTCGTGACGGAGGATCGATGAGACCGCCTTTTACCCCGGGCGACGGGGTGCATGAAGAGATCGTGCTCGCGTCTCGCATCCAGAGCACGCCGTTTCGGCGCTGGCAGCGACGCGTGAAAGTGGCGGGTGTCGCTCTGCTGGTGGGATCGTCTGCGTGCTGCATCGTGCTCGCGGTCTTGGCGAACCTGTGATCACTGCAGGGGTCGAGTGCGTCTAGCGCAGGGTGCTTCCCGCGAGTTGCCGATCACCAGCCTTCTTGCGGTGTCGGCGGTAACGTCGGGGCATGACGCTGCCGCTCGAGCCGCCGGTGCTGCCCATGCTCGCCAAGTCGGTGCCGGACGTGCCGGACCAGACCGAGGACGGCGCCGGATGGGTCTACGAGCCGAAGTGGGACGGCTTCCGCGCCCTCGTGTTCCGCGACGGCGACGACGTGCGGATCGACTCCCGCAACGCCCGCCCGATGCAGCGCTACTTCCCGGACGTCGTGGAGGCCGTGCGCGCAGCACTGCCGGAGCGGTGCGTGGTCGACGGTGAGATCGTCGTCGCCCGGCCGGGGGACGGCACCGACGGGACCGCCGCGCACCTCGACTTCGACGCCCTCGGCCAGCGCATCCACCCGGCCGAGTCGCGGGTGCGGCTCCTCGCCACCGAGACCCCGGCGAGCCTCGTCGTCTTCGACGTCCTCGCCCTGGACGACGAGGACCTGAGCGGCCGGCCGCTGCGCGAACGGCTCGCGGTCCTGGACGGTCTCGGCCTCGACGGCCCCCAGGTGCACGCCACGCCCCGCACGCAGGACGCCGCCGTCGCACGCGACTGGTTCGCGACGTTCGAGGGTGCCGGGCTGGACGGCGTCGTCGCGAAACGGCTCGACGAGCCGTACCAGCCGAACAAGCGTGCTCTGCTGAAGATCAAGCACGCCCGCACGGCCGACGTCGTCCTGGCGGGCTACCGGCTGCACAAGACGTCGACCGCCGAGAAGCCCCTGATCGGTTCGCTGCTGCTGGGTCTCTACGGCGAGGAGGGGGACCCCGAGAGCCTCCAGTTCATCGGCGTCGCCGCGTCGTTCCCCGCGGCGCGCCGTGCCGCGCTGCACGCCGAGCTCGCGCCCCTCGTCGTCGAGCCCGGCAGCGAGGCCGCCGCCCAGCACCCGTGGGCCGACTGGCAGGACCCGGCGGTCGCCGACGGCAGCGCGGGGGAGCGACGCCCCGGCGCGCAGTCACGGTGGAGCGCCGGCAAGGACCTCTCCTTCACCCCGCTGCGCGTGGAACGCGTGCTGGAGGTCGGGTACGACCACATGGAAGGCAGCCGGTTCCGCCACACCGCGCAGTTCAAGCGCTGGCGGCCCGACCGCGAGCCCACCTCCTGCACGTACGCCCAGCTGGAGGAGCCGGTCGGCTACGACCTGGCGAGCCTCCTGCCGGGTGCCCCCGGCACCGCTCGCCCCAGGACGTGACGGCGCACCGACCGCGCCGATGAGTCGCGGCGGTCAACGGCGTCTGAGAGACGGTAACGACCGCGAGACACCGGGAGGCAGACATGGGGACTCTGAGGTACGGGCTGATGAGCTGCTCGCTGGACGGCTACGTCGCCGACGGCGACGGCCGGTTCGACTGGGGCGCACCCGACGAGGAGGTGCACGCGTTCATCAACGACCAGGTGCGGGACGTGCGGACGTTCGTCGTGGGGCGGAACATGTTCGAGACGATGCGCGTGTGGGACACGTGGCCGCCCGGCCAGGGCGAGGCGGAGGACGAGTTCGCCGAGATCTGGCGGGGCATCGACAAGATCGTCTGCTCCGACAGCCTGGGCACCGTCGACGCGCCGCGCACGACGCTCGAACCACGCCTGACCCCCGAGCGGCTCGCACAGATCGTGGCGGCCACCGACGGCGTCGTGGAGATCTCCGGGCCGACGACGGCGGCCGGGGCGCTGCGAGCAGGCCTGGTCGACGAGCTGACCGTGCGGGTGGTCCCGTACGTCGCCGGTTCCGGTCTGAGCCTGCTGCCGGGCGGCATGCAGACGTCCCTCGTCCGCGCCGACTGCCGACCGCTCGGCGACGGCTCGGTCTTCCTCAGCTACACGCGCCCGTGACGGCTGCGCCCGCTCAGGCGCGCTTGCGGTCGGTGTCCCGGCTCGGCTGCACCCGCTTCGGCTCGCCCGGCATCTTCGGGTACTCCGGGGGATAGGGCAGGTCGCCGAGGCCGTGCTCCTCCTCGTCGCGGCGTGCCAGATCGAGCGCGGCGTCGAGCGAGCAGTCCAGCGCCGGGTCACGGTCGGCGCGCAGGGCGGCGAAGAGGTCACCTCGCTCGGCGAAGCGTGCGGGCACGGTCGTCACGTCGAAGTCGTCCGGGTGGACCTGGCCGACCTCGTCCCACTCCAGAGGCGTCGAGACGGTGGCGCGCTTGTTCGCGCGCACCGAGTACGCCGACGCGATGGTCCGGTCGCGGGCCATCTGGTTGTAGTCGACGAAGATCTTGACGCCGCGCTCCTCCTTCCACCACTTCGTGGTGACCTGGTCGGGCATGCGGCGCTCCAGCTCGCGACCGACGGCGATCGTGGCGCGTCGCGCCTGCTGGAACGACCAGCGCGGTTCCAGCGGCACGAAGACGTGCAACCCGCGTCCTCCCGACGTCTTCGGGTACCCGGTGAGCCCGAGCTCGCCGAGGAGGTCGCGCAGGTGCGGGGCCACGGCGGCGGCGTCCTCGAACGAGGTCCCCGGCTGGGGGTCGAGGTCGATGCGCAGCTGGTCGACCGCCTCGACGTCCTCCCGGCGCACCGGCCACGGATGGAAGGTGAGGGTGCCGAGGTTCGCCGCCCAGGCGACGACGGCGAGCTCCGTCGGGGCCACCTCGTCCGCCGTCCGCCCGCTCGGGAAGGCGATCGTGGCCGTCTCCACCCAGTCCGGCGCCCCCTGCGGGAGGCGCTTCTGGTAGAAGGCGTCGCCGCGGTTGTCGGCCCGCGTGGCCATCACCGCCTCGGGCCACCACCCCTTGGGCCAGCGCTCCAACGTCGTGGGTCGGTGCAGCAGGGCACCCAGGATGCCGTCGCCGACGGACAAGAAGTACTCGACGAGCTCGCGCTTCGTGATCCCGGGACGGTCCGGCAGCTCGGGGAAGACGACGCGGTCGGGGCTGGAGACGCGCACGGCGCGTCCGGCGGCGTCGAGCTCGACGGCGGGTGCGGCGGAGGCCATGCGCCTCAACCTAGGCCAGCGGGGCGGCCGGCGCACGGAGGGACGGGTCGGGGCCGACCGTGTGCCCGCCCGACCGGGCGCGGGCGAGCACCCGCCGGGCCCGGGGCCGCCCGACGACACGGGCCCGCCGCTCCAGCAGCCGGGCGGCGTCGTGCAGGTCGAGCCCGCACGCCGCGGCGAGCGTGCGCGCCAGGTCGGCGGCCGCCTCGTCACCAGGGACATGGAGGGCGATGTCCACCACCGTCCGGAGCGGGGCCGTCACGCACGCGCGGCCCGGCTCAGGACCCGGCACGACTCCCGGGTCGACCCCCGGGTCGAGACCCAGGTCGACGCGCAGGTCGACGCGCAGGTCGACGGTGTCGCCGCGCAGCAGCGGGGCCTGCCACACGAGACCGGCGCCCCAGATCTCGGGTCGGTGGCCGCCTGCGGGGTACGTGACGTCAAGACATCCCGCCGCCTGCGCCGCCAGGGGGCGCCCGGCGTGCACCCAGGCCGCGCTGCGACCGGCGAGCACGCCGCCGGTCGGCAGCTCGGCCGCCAGCACGGCCGCCCGCAGGGACGGCGTCACCGGCGTCCCCGCCGGTACGGCGGCGTCACCGCGGAGCACCTCTAGGGCGCCGTCGCGCACCAGGACGTCCCACGCCGCGCGCCCACCGACGTCGTGCGGACGCACCAGGGACCGTGCGGCACGGCCGGGCGGTGCGAGCAGGGATCCCAGGCGGCGGGTGCCGTCCGGTCGTCTGGCGTCGCGTCTGGTGCCCGGGCCCGAGGGAGGCGCGGACGCGGTGGCCGAGCGGGGGACAGGGGACAGGACGGCGAAGGGGCCCACGACCGGAAGGTATCCGGTCGCGGGCCCCGTCGCGGGCGGCCTGTGGACGGCCGCGGCGCGCAGCGTCAGCCGCGGGTCTCCTCGGCCGCGCGGACCACCTGCTCGAGCCATGCCCGGCGCGCGGCGAGGGCTGCCTCGGCGTCCTCGATCCGGCGGGCGTCGCCGGACTCGCGCGCCTTCGCGAGGTCACGCTCGAGCCCCTCGATCGCAGCCTCGAGCTGCGCCGCCGCGCCTTCGGCCCGGGCACGGGTCTCGGGGTTGGTGCGGTCCCAGCGTGCCTGCTCGGCGTTGCGGACCGCGGTCTCCACGGCCCGCATCCGCCCCTCGACGCGCTGCACGTCACCGCGAGGAACCTTGCCGGCGTCCTCCCAGCGCTCCTGCAGGTCTCGCAGCGCCGCCTTGGCCGCAGCCAGGTCGGACACCGGCAGCAGCGCCTCCGCCTCGACGAGCAGCGCCTCCTTGACCTGGAGGTTCTGCGCGTACTCGGCGTCGATCGCCGCGTTCTCCGCGTCGCGGGCGCCGAAGAAGGCGTCCTGCGCGGCCCGGAACCGGGCCCACAGGGCGTCGTCGTCCTTGCGGCTGGCGCGGCCGGCGGCCTTCCAGCGCGTCATGAGGTCGCGGTAGGCCGCCGCGGTGGCGCCCCAGTCGGTGTGGCTCTGCAGGGCCTCCGCCTCGGCGACGAGCTTCTCCTTCTCGGCCTTGGCCGTGCTGTTGCGCTGCTCGAGGTCGGCGAAGAAGTGCCGCCGCTCGCGGTCGAACGCCGTGCGGGCGTGGCTGAACCGCTTCCAGAGGGCCTCTTCGGTCGGACGGTCGATGCGCGGGCCGTTGCGCTGCGCGTCCTTCCACTGGTCCAGGAGCGCGCGCAGCTCTTCGCCCGCGGGACGCCACTGCATCTTCGCGGGGTCGGTGCCGGCGATCTTCTCGGCCGACTCGACGATCGTGGTCCGTGCCGCGACCGCCTCCGCCTTCGCGGCCGCACGCTCCTGCTCGAGCGCGGCACGACGCTCCGCCGCACGGCCCTTGAGGCCCTCGACGCGGGCGCGCAGGGCGTCCAGGTCGCCGACGGCGGCAGGCTCGCCGGTCTCCTCGGCCAGCTTCGCGAGGGTCTGGTCGATCTCGCGCACCGACAGGTCGGCGCTGTCCAGGCGCGTCTCGAACAGCGCGACCTTGGCGTCGAGGTCGAGGTACCGGCGCACGTACAGGCTCATGGCCTCGGAGGCGCCCACGCCGGGGAACTGCCCGACCTGACGCTCGCCGGCGGCCTCCCGCACGTAGACGGTGCCGTCCTCGTCCACACGGCCGAACGCCTCGGCCGCAGCCGCCTGGGCGGCGTCGTGCGCGGGCGGCGCGACGGGCGCCGCGGGCGTGGTCGCCTCGGCCGCCGGGACGTTCGCGGGCGTCGGGGCGCCGGGCCGGCGCAGCGCGGACGGCTTCGGAGCGCCCGCGAGCCGGGACGGCTTCGGCACGGCCGAGGGCTTCGGCGCCGACGGCGCGTCCGCAGCCGCGTCAGCAGCCGCGGCCGGGGCGGAGGCCGGGGCGGAGGCCTCGGGCGCCGACCCGGTGGTCTCCGGGCTGGGAGCCGGCTCGGTCGCGGGCTCGGGAGCGGGCGCCGAGACGGGGGCCTCGGGCGTCGCGTCCGAGGCCTCGGGGTCCGGTGCGGCGGTCTCGGCCTCTGTGGCCTCCGCGACCTCTGCCTCGGCCGTCTGCGCCTCGGCGGGCTGCTCGTCGGCGGCCGGCGTCGGCGGGGTCGCCTCGTCCGGGGTCGTCTGCGATGGAGTCTCGGCCGTCTCCTCGGTGCCGGCCGGGGTGTCCTCGGGGCCGGTCGAGCCGGGGGTGCTCTCGCTCACTGGGTCTCCACTCCTTCGATGATGACGGGGTGCACGGGCGGGCCGTCGCCGGTCCCGTTCGTCTCACCCGCGTCAGCGACTGCCTGGACGGCGTCCAGGCCGGACGTGACGGTGCCGAGCACCGTGTACCCGCCCGCGGTGTCGGACGGGATGGTCGAATCCTTGTACACGACGAAGAACTGCGAGCCCATCGACTCGCCGTCGCCGCCGCTGCGCGCCATGGCCACGGTCCCGGCGGGGTACACGTTGTCCGCCGGCGCGTTCTCGATGGGGCCGTACGAGTAGCCGGGGCCGCCCGTACCGGTCCCCGTGGGGTCGCCGCACTGCAGCACGTAGATGCCCGCGGTGGTGAGCCGGTGGCACGGGGTGTCGTCGTAGTACCCGCGCTTCGCCAGGGACACGAAGCTCGCGACGGCCTGCGGTGCGGCGGCGCCGTCCAGCTCGAGGGCGACCGGCGACTCGGTGCCGTTCGCGCACAGGTCGAGCGTCGCGGTCCACGTGCGGTCCTCGGCGGCCGCGGGGGCCGGCAGGTCGCCGCCCGAGCGGGCGTCGGTCGACGCGGCGGGGCAGTCGCCTGCCGCCTGCGGCGTGGGGGAGGCCGCGGGGCCGGCCGCACTGCCGAGGTTCGCGACGACGAAGCCGCCGCCGACCAGCGCGAGGACGGCCACGATCGCCACGATCGCGAACGTCCGCTGCCGGCGGGCGCGTGCCTGCACCTGCACCTGCCGCTGCTCCCACTTCTCCTGCCGCTTGCGGGCGTACTCCCGCTCGCGCTTGGTGGCCGCCACCCTGGGGAACCTCCTCGGTCGTCCCGTCGCCGCACGGGAACTTCCGCGCGCGGGGGACAGTCTAGAGGCCGGGACGCAGGTCACACCCGCAGGGCCGACGGCGGTCGTCGGGTGCCCGCTAGCGTGGGCGCCGTGCGGATCCTTCTCGTCGTCGCCCCGGTCTTCGCGACCAACTGCTGCGTGGTGGTCGCCGGCCCCACCGGCCGCGACGCCGACTGCGTGGTCGTCGACGCCGGGGCCGGCACCGCCCCGGAAGTCGAGCGGCTGGTCACCGAGCGCGGGCTGACGCCGCGCGCCGTCCTCGCCACCCACGGTCACGTGGACCACACCTGGGACGCGGCAGCGCTGTGCGCACGCTACGACGTGCCGCTACGCCTGCACTCCGCCGACGCCTACCGGCTCACCGACCCGTTCGGCACGCTCGGCGTCGACGGCTCCGACCCGGGCGTGAGCGGCGCGCTCGCGCAGGCGCTCGCCGGCACCGGGAGGCAGGCCGACGACTACCGGGTGCCGGCGGCGGTGGAGCCGTTCGACGGCTCGAACGTCGACGTTGTGGCGGGCGGGGTCCGCCTGCGGGCGCTGCACGCGCCGGGGCACACCGAGGGCTCGACGTTGTTCGTGGCCCCCGGCGTCGTCCTCGCGGGCGACGTGCTGTTCCCGGGCGGGGTGGGCCGCACCGACCTGCCCGGCGGCGATCCCGCGATCATGGCGCGCACGCTGCGCGACGTCGTCGGACGCCTCGACCCCACGCTCGACGTCGTGCCCGGCCACGGTCCCACGACGACGGTCGGCCACGAGCTGGCGACCAACCCGTACCTGCGCTGACGCGCTCGCCGGCGTCCGTGGCCTGCGGACGGCCGCACCACGGGACCTCGCCGTCTGGGAAGATGTGCACCATGGCACGCCCCACCCCCCTCTCCGGCTTCCCCGAATGGCTCCCCGACGGTCGCGTCGTGGAGCAGCACGTGCTCGACACCCTGCGCCGCACCTTCGAGCTGCACGGGTTCGCCGGCATCGAGACCCGCGCGGTGGAGCCCCTCGACCAGCTGCTGCGCAAGGGAGAGACCTCGAAGGAGGTCTACGTGCTGCGGCGGCTGCAGGACGAGGCCGGCGCCGAGGGGGTCGCGGACCGCTCCGAGAAGCAGCTCGGCCTGCACTTCGACCTCACGGTCCCGTTCGCGCGCTACGTGCTCGAGAACGCAGGCCGCCTCGCGTTCCCCTTCAAGCGCTACCAGATCCAGAAGGTGTGGCGCGGCGAGCGCCCCCAGGACGGGCGCTTCCGCGAGTTCGTCCAGGCCGACATCGACGTCGTCGGTGCGGGCGAGCTGCCGTACCACTACGAGGTCGAGCTGCCGCTGGTCATGGCCGAGGCCCTCGGCGCGCTGCGCGACGTCGGCGTCCCCGAGGTCCGCATCCTGGTGAACAACCGCAAGGTCGCCGAGGGCTTCTACCGCGGCCTGGGCCTCGAGGACGTCGAGGGCGTGCTGCGCCAGGTCGACAAGCTCGACAAGGTCGGCCCGGAGTCGGTCGCCGAGCTCCTGCAGGCCGAGCAGGGGGCCACTCCCGAGCAGGCGAAGGCGTGCCTCGAGCTCGCCGCGATCGCGGGCGAGGACGTCGGGGTGGTCGAGCGCGTCCGGGCGCTCGCGGCCTCCTACGGGGCGGGCACCGAGCTGTTGGAGACCGGGCTGGGCGAGCTCGCCGCCCTGATCGAGGCGGCCGCCCGCCGGGCGCCGGGCGTCGTCGTGGCGGACCTCAAGATCGCGCGCGGCCTGGACTACTACACGGGTTCCGTCTACGAGACCGTCCTGGTCGGCCACGAGCAGCTCGGTTCGATCTGCTCGGGCGGCCGCTACGACACCCTCGCCTCGGACGGCAAGAACACCTATCCGGGCGTCGGCCTGTCCATCGGCGTCTCGCGCCTCGTCTCGCGCCTGCTGTCGGCTGGCCTGGTCGCGGCGACGCGAGGCGTCCCCACCGCGGTGCTGGTCGCGGTGAGCGACGAGGAGCACCGCTCGCAGTCCGACGCCGTGGCGACGGCGCTGCGTGCCCGCGGCATCCCGGCCGACGTCGCCCCCACCGCGGCGAAGTTCGGCAAGCAGATCAAGTTCGCCGACCGTCGCGGCATCCCGTTCGTCTGGTTCCCGGCCGGACCGGGTGCGGAGGGCGAGCCGGTCGCCGACGCGCTGGCGGGCCAGGTCAAGGACATCCGCTCGGGCGAGCAGGCGGACGCCCACGCCGGGTCGTGGGCGCCGCCGGCCGAGGACGTGCACCCGCGCGTCGTCCCCGCGGCGGCGGGCTGAGCGCTCTCAGGCCTCGATGAGCGCCACGACGTTGCCGGCGGGGTCGCGGAACCACGCGATGGTGGGTCCCTGGCGCGGGTCGTCGCTGCGCACCACGCCGTCGGCGTCCTGCGCGAAGCCGGGATAGCGCACGAGGTCGACCCCCGCCCCCTGCAGGTCCGCCGCCGCGGCGGCCACGTCGGGCACGACGAGGTTCAGGACCGTGTGGGCGGCCGGCTCGTGCGCGTCACCCTTGGGATAGACGAACACGGGCGTGCCACCGGTCACGTCGAGCTCGAGACCCATCGGCGTGCGCCGCGCCTCCAGCCGCAGGACGTCGCGGTAGAAGGACTCGGCCGCGTCGAGGTCGTCGACGGAAAAGCTGCTGAACGCGCGCTGCACGGTGAACACGGGACACACTCCTCAGGATCTTGTCGGGCCGGGCGGTCCCCGGCCCTGCGGGGTGGACCGCCGGGGGCGGGCGAACTGATCGCGAGCTGCCTGCGGGGGTTGTCCCCCGTCCACCCTGAGGCTCCCCTGAAAATCACCCTGATTCTGCGCCTGACCTGGCCGGACGGCCCTCAGGTGCCGCTACGGTGACGCTCGTGAGCATCTACGTCGTCCTGTCCCGCAGCAGCACCGTCCTGTCCCGGACGATCCGCCTGGCGACGCGGGACGAGTACACCCACGCGGCCCTGGCGCTCGACGCCGACCTCGAGCTCATGTTCAGCTTCGGACGGCGGCGCGCAGCCAACCCGTTCGTGGGGTGCTTCAAGCGTGAGCGGCTCGACGACGACCTGTACCGCGACATGCCAGAGCTGCCCGGCGTCGTGCTGGAGGTGCCGGTCACCCCCGCGCAACGGGAGCTCGTCTGCGGACAGGTGTCCGAGTTCCTCCTCGACAGCCACACCTACACCTACAACGCCCCGGGGCTCGTGAGCGGGCTGTTCGGCCGCGGCTCCGAGGACGACCGGCGGTTCTTCTGCTCGGAGTTCGTGTACCAGGTGCTGCACGGCGCCGGGGTCTGCGACCTGGGCCTGCCGCGCTGGAAGGTGCGCCCCCAGACGCTGCTGCAGGTTCCGGGGAGCGTCGCCTTCCGGGGCGACCTCAAGCGGTACGTCGCCCAGCGCGGGCCGGTGCCGGCCGCCTCGCTGTCGTTCCGCTGGCCGGTGCCCGCCTGAGGGTCCCGCCGCCCGCGGGTGTGACCCGCCCGTCGGGATGCACCCAGCGCGGCGTGGGACCGTGGGGACATGCCGACACGAGTCCTCCTGCACGTGGGTGCACCCAAGTCCGGGACGACGTACCTGCAGTCGCGGCTGCACGCCAACCGACGCGAGCTGCGTCGGCACGACGTGCACTACCCGACCGGGCTGCTCGGTGAGCCGAGGCTGCACTACTGGGCGGCCCTCGACGTCACCGGCACCGACCACGGGGTCGATCCGCGCCGGGTGGACGGCGCGTGGGACCGGCTCGTGCGTCGGGTCCGCCGCACGCGCGGCGACGTCGTCCTCAGCCACGAGGTGCTCGCGAAGGCCACCGACGAGCAGGCCGCCCGCGCGATGGCGGACCTCGTCGCGACCGGGGCGGAGATACACGTCGTGCTCACGGCCCGCGACCTCGCACGCGAGCTCGCCAGCGGCTGGCAGGAAGCCCTCAAGTTCGGCGCCCGCACCACCCTGCGCTCCTACCTCGACGCGGCCCGCGAGGGACGGACCGCGTTCATGGCTGCCTTCGACCCGATCCGCGTGCTCACGGCCTGGGGCGCCGGGCTGCCCGCCGCGCAGGTGCACGTCGTGACCACGCCCCCGCCGGGCGGCGCGGCGGACCTGCTGTGGCCCCGGTTCCTGGCGGCCCTCGACGTCGACCCGGCCTGGGCGCCCCGCGAGGCCGACCGTGCGAACGCGTCGGTGGGGGTGCCGGAGGCGCAGGTGCTGCGCCGCCTCAACCGGCGACTGGGCGCGGACGCGAAGCGCGGCGGCGACCTGTCGCCCCTGGTCGACGGGATCGTCGTCGGGGACGCGCTCGCCCCGCGGCGCTCGCCCGGCATCACCGTCGGCCCGGACGACCACCCGTGGGTGGCCGAGCGCAGCGCGGCCTGGGTCGCGTGGCTGCGCGAGCGCGGCGTCACGGTGCACGGAGACCTGGACGACCTCTTGCCCCCGCCGCCGGCCGAGGACTGGACGGACCCCGACGCTCCACGGCCGCGCCAGGTGGCCGACGCCGCCCTGGACGTCGTGGAGGTGCTCCTCGCCGAGGTGCGCGACCGGCCGCTGCCGTGGCGCGAGCGCGTGCGGCGGGCGGTGCGACGCGCTCAGGGCTGACGACCGGGGCGCTGGACACCGGCTCGAACATCTGTTCGAATGATGGGGTGAGGTGGGATGGACAGGCGATCGCAGCGGACGACGGCGCGCTCCCCGGGCTGGAGCGGGCCAGCCTGGCACGCCTCGGCCTCGTGCGCACCGTCCGGACACCGGAGTTCCGGGACTTGGTGTTCCACGAGGTGATGGCGAAGAGCGCGCTCACCAAGGTGCCTGCCGCGTCGCGCATGCCCTTCGGGTGGACGATCAACCCCTACCGCGGCTGCAGTCATGCCTGCCGCTATTGCACCAGCCCCGACACGCTCGTCCTGATGGCCGACGGCCGCCAGAAGCCGATTCGCGACGTCCGAGTAGGCGACAAGGTCGTGGGTACCGTCATCCTCGGCGCATATCGGCGGTATGCCGAGACGTCGGTCGCTGCCGCGTGGCGCGTGGTCAAGAGGGCGTACCGCGTGACGTTGGCCGACGGGACGGAGATCGTCGCGAGCGGTGACCATCGCTTCCTCACGAGGGAGGGCGGGTGGAAGCATGTCGCGCGGCCGGGGCGGGGCGCGCCACAGCGTCCGTACCTGACGACGAACAACGCACTGATGGGGTTCGGCCTGGGCATGCCGACGACCGCGCGGTCCGAGCCGGGCGAGTCTCGTGAGTACCGCCTCGGCTACCTCACCGGCATGATTCGCGGCGACGGGATGCTCCTCGCCAAGGCCTATCCGACGGCCGACGGGCGAACCCGGCGCGTGACGCACTTCCGGCTCGCGCTGACCGACGCGGAAGCTCTGAACCGCTCGGCCGAGTACCTCGTTCTCGAGGGGATCGAGCTCAAGCGGCGGCCGTTCAGTCCGGCGACGACGACGAGGCGTGCCCTGGACTGCATCTACTCGGGCCGTCGTGCGGACTACGAGGCGATCAACCGCATCATCAGGTGGCCCGACGAGCCTGCCGACGAGTGGAAGCGCGGGTTCCTCGCAGGCATCTTCGACGCCGAGGTGTCGTGCTCGCGAGGCGTCCTGCGCATCGCCAACGGCGACGAGGAGATCCTCGCTCGATCGTGCGCCTACCTGGACGACCTCGGTGTGCCGAACGTTCGGGAGCGAGCGCGTGCGAACGGCGTCGCCACCGTACGGGTCACCGGAGGTCTCGCGGCCCGTCGCCGCTTCTGCCACGCCGTCGGCCCCGCGATCACGCGCAAGCTGACCATCGTCGGCGACGCGGTCAAGACCTCCAGCGACCTCAGGGTGCTGAGCGTCGAGGACCTCGGCATCGAGCAGGAGATGGTCGACATCACCACTGGCACCGGAGACTTCATCGCGAACGGCGTCGTCTCGCACAACTGCTTCGCCCGGCCCACGCACGAGTACCTCGACCTGGACGCGGGCCGGGACTTCGACTCGCAGGTCGTCGTGAAGATGAACGTCGACGCCGTGCTGCGCACGGAGCTGGCGCGCCCGTCGTGGCGGAGGGAACCCGTGGCGCTGGGCACCAACACCGACCCGTACCAGCGGGCCGAGGGCCGGTACCGCCTCATGCCCGGGATCATCAGGGCGCTCGCGGACTCGGGGACCCCGTTCTCCATCCTCACCAAGGGCACGCTGCTGCGTCGTGACCTGCCGCTCATCACCGACGCCGCGCAAAAGGTCGAGGTCGGGCTCGGCGTCTCCCTCGCGTTCGCCGACGAGGAGCTGCAGCAGGCGGTCGAGCCAGGGACTCCGACGCCGCGGGCGCGGCTCGACCTGATCCGGGCCGTGCGGGCGGCGGGGCTGCCGTGCGGTGTGATGGTGGCCCCGGTGCTGCCGTGGCTCACGGACTCCCGCGACCACCTGCGTCGCCTGCTGGACGCCGTCGCGGACGCCGGGGCCACGGGCGTCACGGTGATGCCGCTGCATCTCAAGCCGGGCACGCGCGAGTGGTACCTGCAGTGGCTCGAGCGGGAGCACCCTCGCGTGGTGGCGGGGTACGGACGGGTCTACGCCCGCGGCACCTATGCCCTGGACGCCTACCGGCAGTGGCTGTGGGACCGGGTCGAGCCGATGCTCGCGGAGCACGGGTTCGGGTCCTCGGGCCATCGGGCGCGGTCGGGAGCGACCGGCCGGTTCGAGGACGAGCTGCGCCCGCACGACGAGGGTGACTACCCGGCCGGCTCGATCGTCGAGCACCGGGCCGTCGAGCACCGCGCCGCACCGGGTGTGCCCGCCGTCTCGCAAGAGGCGCTGTTCTGAGGGTGCGCGACGCGGTCGGGTCCCCTCGTGGACAGGTTCAGGGCAGGGGAGCGACCCGCACGATCTGCGTCCGCGCGATCGCCCGGTCCCGGACGTCGAGCCGCGCCGTGCGGTCGGGGTCCGCCATGTAGGCGGAGAGCGCGGCGTCGTCCGGCATCTCGATCACCTGGACCTCGGTGGGGCCGCCGTCCGCCGCGCCCGCGTCGAGGGCGCGCACCCGGGACACGACGCGCCCGCCGTGCCGAGGGACCAGGGCGAGGACCTCCGACTCGTAGGAGGTGAGCAGGTCGGCCTCGCCCTCAGCGGCCCAGAGCAGGACGCACAGGGTGACGGCGGGCTGACCGTCGGACGCGGGGCGCGGCTCGCCCGCCACGGCGCTCACTTCCCGTCGACGAGGCGGGCCGGGAAGCCGCCGGTGGCGACCGGGCCCCAGCGCTCGATCGTGATCCGCACCACGCTCTTTCCCTGGCGCAGCATCGCCTCGCGGTACTCGTCCCAGTCGGGGTGCTCCTTGCCCGCGGCCGCGCGGTAGTACTCGACGAGGGGCTCGACCGAGTCGGGGACGTCGATCACCTCGGCCGTGCCGTCCACCTGCACCCACGAGTCGTCGAAGTCGTCACCGAGCGCGAGGAAAGACGCCTGCGGGCGGCGCCGGAGGTTCACGGCCTTCGCCCGGTCCGGGTAGGTGGACACGACGACGCGGCCGGCGTCGTCGACGCCGAACGTCACCGGGCTCAGCTGGGGCGTCCCGTCGCCCCGGGTGGTGACGAGCACGCCCTGGTGGCGGTCGCGCAGGAGACCGAGCAGCTCGTCGCGGGTGACGCGGGTGGTGGTGGCGATCTTCGGGGCCATGGGGAGTTCTCCTCTGATGATGGAAGGCGTGGTTGCCGCGGTCCGGTGCCGGGTCGGCACGTCAGGGGCCGGCGGGGACGGGCGCGTCGTCGGGCGCGTCGGTGGCGTCGATCGCGTCGCCGGGAAGGGGGCCGGGCGCGCTCAGGAGCCACTCGGTGGCGAACAGGACCTTGTCGGTGAGGCTGAGGATCGCGTCGCGGATCTCGACGTGCGGTGTCGAGAACGCGAGCCGAGCGACGGCCTGCGCACCGGGGGCGGGCGCCCAGTAGTCCACGAGCAGGAGCGGCACGTCCTGGCCGCCGAGCTCGGCCGACCCCGTGGCCACACGGACGTGCCGCAGGAACGGGCCGGACAGCGTCTCGGTCGTGGTGAGCTCTTCGCCGGGCGCGAGCCGCGGGTGCAGCCGGTCGTGGATGCGCTGGAGGTGGCTGACGCCGCCCGCCTCCGGGCCGAGGTCGTGCCAGTACAGCGTGAGGTTGAGCGCGAGCGCGGCGTCCTTGCCCGGCAGCACCAGGTAGGCCATGACCTGGCCACCCGCGGCGGCAGCCTTGGTCGCGACCGCCGTGAGCTGTTCGCGCAGGTCGCGCCGCAGCCCGGCCCCGCGGTCGCCCAGGGCCGCGCCCTGCTGCTTGACGATCGCGCGGATCTGCTGGTCGCGCAGCGCCTCGTCGTCGAGCTCGATCAGCGCCCAGTGGTCCGGGAGGTTGAGCTCGATGCCGATGCCGCGCGAGCCTCCGGGCTCGTCCACGCTGGCCATCGCGTGCAGGCCCTCGATGCCGATGCCGGCACCCGAGGTGTCGACCAGTCCGGTGGCGTCGGCGTCGGCGTTGTCGCCGTGGCCGAGCGCGTCGGTGAGGTCGGTCACGTCCAGGGTCATCGCGTGCGGGGCACCGGGATCGACGACGACCCGGTCGAGCACGGCGCCGTGCCGGTGCAGGAACGGCACCAGGGAGTCCCGCCGGCGGAGGCTGAAGGCGCGCACGGGGTCGTCGGCCAGGTACCGCTGGAGGGAGTCGGTGGTGGAGAAGAGGCACAGCGCGTAGGGCCGTGCCGAGCCGTCGGGGGCGGGGAAGACCCGTACCTGAGGGGTCCCGTCCTCGCGGTGGACGATCGGGACCAGGACCGGGTCGTCCCGGAGGGCACGACCGACGGCGCCCCGGTCGGCGGCGGCGAGGGCGAGCACGAGGGACGGCGAGCCCGCGCCGAAGCGTGACGTCGCTCCGGGGCTGCCGGGACCTGCGGGCACGGTGGGGGCGGGCGAGTCGTCCGTCATGGCCGATCGGGTCTCCTGGGTCGGGGACAGGGATGTCAGTAGAGCTCGCCGACGTTCTCCTCGTACCAGGCGCCGAGCTCCTCGGCCGTGACCCCCGGCGTCAGCTCGAGGTCGAAGGAGTACATCGAGTCGGACGCACGGACGGCGACATCGGCGGGGACGATCGAACGGAACCAGACGGCGACGTCGACTCCGGCCTGCGAGCTGCCGTCCACGGAGACGCCCCAGCCGCCGGCGGCGAACCACACCTCGACCTGGCGGTCCTCGTGCTCGAAGGTCCACCCGAGGTCGCGCATCTCCGACCCCTCCGACGGCAGCGACGTCGCGGCGATGCCGGGGATCTCCGCGAAGCGGGTGGTCAGGAACTCACGAGACGCCTCCCAGGACGAACGGTCCTCCAGGTAGGCGAGCATCTCGGCCATCGTCGTCTCCTCGTCGTGGCACGGTCCGGGCTGTCGGCCCGGCGCGGGTCGGTCGGTGGGTCGGTCGGTGCGGGGTCGTCCCTCGGGCCGGTGGCCTAGGGCGAGAGGATCACGCTCCCGGGGATGCCGAGGTCCGACAGCATCGTCGAGAAGTACGCGGCCCCGTCCGGGTGGTTCACGATGATCCGCAGGTCGGTGAACGAGGTTGCCGGGTCGCCGATCACAGCACCGTACCGGCTGATCTCGTCGACGGTGGAGGCGTTGATGAAGTCCGGTGCGGTGCCCGTGTACGGGCTGCTGGCGGCGTTCTCGATGTACTTGGCGTCGACCAGCGTGGTGCCGTCGATGCCGTCGGCCCAGACGCTCTTGCCGCCACCCGACACCTGAAACTCGATCAGCCCGGTGTGGGCCCGCTGGTAGTCGTAGGCGCGGGAGGTGAGGGTGCCCGGCTTCGCGTACTGCATCGGGGTGGTCCGCATCCCGCGGACGCCTCGCGCGGCGTGGGCGGCGGAGTTGTGGACGAGGACGGGCAGCTCGCCGGCCAGGACGTAGTAGTTGTGGTGCGTGGCGACGTGGAAGTTGTAGACCGTGACCGGGCCGTCGGGGTCGTGCTCGTCGCGGTGCTCGAT
>NZ_JBSHCR010000026.1:20611-57347 GCF_053615895.1 Isoptericola sp. NPDC055881 | reverse complement strand
CCTCCACCCGGGGGGCTGCGACGGCCCCGCCCTGCGCACCGCCCCCGGGGGGGTGGGGCGCGCCGCCTCCCGGGGCCCCCCCCCCCGGGACGGCCCGCTGACGACCCGTCGTCAGCGGGCCGTCAACGTTCCGGGCGAGCCCGTCAAGAAGGCGTCAAGACCGCCGTCGGGCCGGTCCGACGCGACTAGACCGGGACGCATGAGCGATCTCGTCTACGTCGTGCTCACGGTGGCGTTCTTCGCCGCGGTGGCGCTCGCCGCCCGCCGGAGGTCCGCGTGAGCGCCCTCGACCTCGTCTTCCTCGGACTCATGGCGCTGGCCCTGGTCTACCTCCTCGTCGCGATGCTGCGCGACGGACGGGAGGGCTGACCCGCCATGCCCGTCACGACCACCACGGTCCTGGCCGCCGTCGGCCAGCTCCTCCTGCTGCTGGCGATGCTCGCCGCGGCGCACGCTCCCCTGGGTGGCTATCTGGCCCGCGTGTACTCCGCCCCGCGCCACACGCGCGCCGAGCGCGCCTGGTACCGCGCCGTGCGGGTGGACCCCGACGCGCAGCAGCACTGGCGCTCCTACCTGCTGTCCGTGCTCGGCTTCTCCCTCGCGTCCGTGCTGCTCCTCTACGCGCTCGGGCGCCTCCAGCAGCACCTCCCGTGGAACCTCGGGTTCACCGGGCTCGACCCCGCCGGCGCCTGGAACACCGCGGTGAGCTTCACGACCAACACCAACTGGCAGTGGTACTCGGGCGAGGCCGCCGCGGGGCACCTGCTGCAGATGGCCGGCCTCACCGTGCAGAACTTCGTGTCCGCCGCCGTCGGCATGTCGGTCGCGATCGCGCTCGTGCGCGGCTTCGCCCGGTCGGGCACCGACGGACGGGTCGGCAACTTCTGGTCCGACCTCACCCGCTCCGTCGTGCGGGTGCTGCTGCCGCTCTCGGTGGTCGCGGCGCTGGTGCTGGTCGCCGGAGGGGTGGTCCAGAACCTGGACCCGCACACCGCCGTCACGACGCTCGACGGCGGGGTCCAGCACCTGCTGGGCGGCCCGGTCGCGTCCCAGGAGGCGATCAAGGAGCTGGGCACCAACGGCGGCGGGTTCTTCAACGCCAACTCGGCGCACCCGCTGGAGAACCCGAGCCCTTGGACCAACCTCCTGGAGATCTTCCTGATCCTGCTCGTCCCCACGGCGCTGCCGCGAGCCTTCGGCATCATGGTCGGCGACCGCCGGCAGGGCTGGGCGATCCTCGGCGCGATGGTCGGGCTCCTGCTCGTCGCGATCGCCCTCACCACCTGGGCCGAGCTGGCGGGTCCGGGGACCGCACCCCACCTCGCGGGGGCGGCGACGGAGGGCAAGGAGACCCGCTTCGGCCTCGCAGGCAGCGCCCTGTTCGGCGCCGCGACCACGGGCACGTCCACCGGGGCGGTCAACGCGATGCACGACTCGTTCACCGCGCCCGGCGGCGGGGTCGTCCTCTTCGCCATGCTGCTCGGCGAGATCGCACCGGGCGGGGTGGGGTCCGGCCTCTACGGGATGCTCGTGCTCGCCGTCGTCGCGGTGTTCGTCGCCGGCCTCATGGTGGGCCGCACCCCCGAGTACCTCGGCAAGAAGATCGGGCGCGGCGAGATGACCCTGGTCGCGCTCTACGTGCTCACGACGCCCGCCGTCGTGCTGGTGGGCACGGCGCTGTCCGTCTCGGTGCAGCCCGGCCTCGCGGGGATCCAGGAGCCCGGCCCGCACGGCCTGACCGAGGTGCTGTACGCGTTCGCGTCGGCCGGCAACAACAACGGCTCCGCCTTCGCCGGGCTCACGTCCGGCACGACGTTCTACGACACGCTGCTCGGCCTGGCGATGCTGGCCGGCCGGTTCGTGCCGATCGCCCTCGTGCTCGCCCTCGCCGGCCGGCTGGCCTCCCAGCGCACCGTGCCGGCGTCCGCGGGCACCCTGCCCACCCACCAGCCCCTGTTCGTGGGCCTGGTCGCCACGGTGGCGCTGGTCGTCGTCGGCCTCACGTTCGTCCCCGTCCTGTCCCTCGGTCCCGTCGCGGAGTCCCTGTCATGACCACCACCGTCCCGACGCTCGACGCCCCCACGGCGGGCGACGACCTCCCCGCGCGCCGGGTCCGGCCCGGCCGCGCTCTCACCTGGGCGCAGGTGCGTGCCGCGCTGCCCGGAGCCCTGCGCGGCATGGACCCGCGCGCCCTGTGGCGCACGCCCGTGCTGCTGGTCGTGGAGGCGGGCGCCGCCCTCACGACCGTCCTCGCGGTCTGGCACCCGTCCGTCTTCGCGTGGCTGGTCACCGGGTGGCTGTGGGCGACCGTCGCCTTCGCGGCCCTCGCCGAGGCCGTCGCGGAGGCCCGCGGCCGCGCGCAGGCGTCCAGCCTGCGCGCCGCCCAGCAGCAGACGACGGCGCGCAAGGTCCTGGCGCCCCAGGACACGCTCGAGGCCGGCACCGGCCTCGCCGCGCTCCCCACGACCGAGGTCCCGTCGGCCCGCCTGTGCGTGGGCGACGTCGTCGTGGTGGCGGCCGGCGAGACCGTCCCCGGCGACGGTGACGTGATCGAAGGCGTGGCGTCCGTGGACGAGTCCGCGATCACGGGCGAGTCCGCCCCCGTGGTCCGCGAGT
This sequence comes from Isoptericola sp. NPDC055881, assembly GCF_053615895.1. Lineage (NCBI taxonomy): Bacteria > Bacillati > Actinomycetota > Actinomycetes > Micrococcales > Promicromonosporaceae > Isoptericola > Isoptericola sp. NPDC055881. The sequence continues at coordinate 54,731 of NZ_JBSHCR010000026.1, read as the reverse complement.
CCGGGGGCGACCGCAGCGCCGTCACCGGCGGCACCGTCGTGCTGTCCGACCAGGTCGTCGTGCGCATCACGACCCCGCCCGGGCACACGTTCGTCGACCGCATGATCGCGCTCGTGGAGGGCAGCGAGCGCCGGCGCACCCCGAACGAGGTGGCTCTCAACCTGCTCCTCACCTCGCTCACCGCGGTGTTCGTGCTGGCCGTGGCCACCCTGCAGCCGTTCGCCGCGTACTCCGGGTCGCGACAGGACGTGCTGGTGCTGGTCGCGCTGCTGGTGTGCCTCGTGCCGACGACGATCGGCGCGCTGCTGTCCGCCATCGGGATCGCCGGCATGGACCGGCTGGTGCAGCGCAACGTGCTCGCCATGTCGGGGCGCGCGGTCGAGGCGGCGGGCGACGTGGACGTCCTGCTGCTCGACAAGACCGGCACCATCACGTACGGCAACCGGCGCGCGGCCGCGGTGCTGCCGATCGACGGCGTCACCGAGCCTGAGGCTGCGGCCGCGGCCCGGCTCGCGTCGCTCGCGGACGAGACCCCGGAGGGCCGCAGCATCGTGGCCCTGGTGGACGAGCGCCTCGGCGACACCGCGGAGCTGCCCGTGGGCGCCGCCCTGGTGCCGTTCACGGCCCAGTCGCGGATGTCCGGCGTCGACCTGCCGGGCGACCCCGGCCGGGACGGCCGCCGGATCCGCAAGGGCGCCGCTTCCGCCGTCCAGCGCTGGGTGCACTCCACGGGTGCGCACCTCACCGACGCGCAGGCCGCGCGCCTCGCCGACCACGTGGACGTCGTGTCCCGCACGGGCGGGACGCCGCTCGTGGTGGCGGAGCAGGTGGGCGACGGTCCTGCCCGGGTGCTGGGGGTCGTGCAGCTCAAGGACGTGGTCAAGCAGGGCATCCGCGAGCGGTTCGACGAGCTGCGCGCGATGGGGATCCGCACCGTCATGGTGACGGGCGACAACGCCGTCACCGCGCGCGCCATCGGCGACGAGGCGGGCGTCGACGAGGTGCTCGCGGAGGCCACGCCCGAGGACAAGCTCGCCCTCATCCGGCGCGAGCAGGAGGGCGGGCGGCTCGTCGCGATGGCGGGCGACGGCACGAACGACGCCCCGGCGCTCGCCCAGTCGGACGTGGGTGTCGCGATGGCGTCGGGCACGTCCGCGGCCAAGGAGGCGGGGAACATGGTGGACCTCGACTCCGACCCCACGAAGCTCATCGAGATCGTGGAGATCGGCAAGCAGCTCCTCATCACCCGCGGGGCGCTGACCACGTTCTCCGTGGCGAACGACGTCGCGAAGTACTTCGCCATCCTGCCGGCGATGTTCTCCGGCCTGTTCCCCGGCCTGGCGGTGCTCGACGTCATGCACCTGGGCTCGCCGCACTCCGCGATCGTCTCGGCCGTGATCTTCAACGCCGTGATCATCCTGCTGCTCGTGCCGCTCGCGCTGCGCGGCGTGCGCTACCGGCCGGCGTCGGCCTCCGCCCTGCTGCGCCGGAACCTGTGGGTCTACGGCGCCGGCGGGCTCGTCGCGCCGTTCGTCGGCATCAAGCTCCTCGACCTCGTCGTCTCCCTGATCCCCGGCCTCTGACGCCGGCCCGCTGGAGGAACACCGTGAACCTCGTCCGATCGTCGCTCGCCGGGCTGCGCGTGCTGCTCGCCCTCACCCTGCTGCTCGGCCTCGGGTACCCCCTCGCCGTGACCGGGGCCGGCCAGGTGCTGTTCGGCTGGCAGGCCGACGGTTCCCTGGTCACCGCCGACGGCAGCCGCACCACCGACCGGTCCCGGGCCGTCGGGTCCGCGCTGGTGGGCCAGCAGTTCACCGGCGACGGCTGGTTCCACCCCCGCCCGTCGGCGGCCGGGGACGGCTACGACACGCTCGCGTCCGGCGGGTCCAACCTCGGCCCGGAGAGCCCCGAGCTCGCCGCGACGATCATCGAGCGCCGTGCGCAGGTGGCCGCCACCGAGGGGGTCCCCGCGTCCGACGTGCCACCGGACGCCGTGACGGCGTCCGGGTCGGGGCTCGACCCCGACATCTCCCCCGCGTACGCGGCGATCCAGGTGGCCCGCGTCGCCGCCGCGCGGGGGCTCGACCCCGCACGGGTGCGCGCGCTCGTCGCCGAGCACACCCGGGGCCGCACGCTCGGCGTCCTCGGCGACCCGCGTGTCGACGTCCTCGCCCTCAACCAGGCGATCGCGCGGCTCGCGTGACGCACAATGCCCGTATGACTTCGCCGGTCACGACGCCGCCGGACCACGGGGGCGTCGCGCCACGCCGCGGCCGGCTCACCGTCTACCTCGGCGCCGCGCCCGGCGTCGGCAAGACGTTCGCCATGCTGGACGAGGCCGAGCGCCGCCGCGGCCGCGGCACCGACGTCGTCGTCGGACTGGTCGAGACCCACGGGCGGTCCGGGACCGCGGCGAAGGTCGGCGACCTGGAGGTCGTGCCCCGGCGCGACGTCACCTACCGCGGCACGACGCTCACCGAGCTCGACGTCGACGCCGTCGTCGCCCGCGCGCCCCAGGTGGCGCTCGTCGACGAGCTGGCGCACACCAACGCGCCCGGCTCCCGGCACGCCAAGCGCTGGCAGGACGTGCACGACCTGCTCGACGCCGGGATCGACGTCGTCACGACGGTCAACGTGCAGCACCTCGCCTCCCTCACGGACGACGTCGAGGCCATCACCGGGGTGCGCCAGCGCGAGACCGTCCCCGACCAGGTGGTGCGCGACGCCGACCAGATCCAGCTCGTCGACCTGTCGCCGCAGCAGCTGCGCCGCCGGCTCGCGCACGGGAACGTCTACCGGCCGGAGCAGGTCGACGCGTCGCTGCGGCAGTACTTCCGCGAGGGCAACCTCACGGCGCTGCGCGAGCTGGCGCTGCTGTGGCTCGCGGACCGCGTGGACGACGCGCTCACGCGCTACCGCGCCGACCACGGCATCGGCGGCACGTGGCCGGCCCGCGAGCGGATCGTGGTGGCGGTCACCGGCGGCCCGGAGAGCGAGACGCTGCTGCGCCGCGGCGCCCGCATCGCCCAGCGCGCCGCCGGGTCCGAGCTGCTGGCCGTGCACGTGCTGCCCACGGACGGGCTGCCGTCCGCCCCGCCCGCCGCGATCGCCGCGCAGCGCGCCCTGGTCGAGGCGCTGGACGGCACCTTCCACACGGTCGTGGGCGAGGACGTGCCCTCGGCGGTGGCCGACTTCGCGCACGGCGTGAACGCCACCATGATCGTGGTCGGGTTGTCGCGGCACTCGCGCTGGCGGCAGGCGCTGCTCGGCTCGTCGGGCAGCGAGATCGCCCGGCTGTCCGGCAGCACGGACGTGCACCTCGTCGCGCACGCCGAGGCACGGGCGGGCGTGCGGCTACCGTCCCGCCTGTCCCCCCTGTCCCCCGCCCGGCGGCTCGCCGGCTGGCTGGCCGTCCCGGTGGTGCCGGCACTCCTCACCGGGCTGTTCGTGGTGCTGGGCCGGCAGGCGGTGTCGCTCACCACCGAGCTCATGCTCTTCCTCGCCGGCGTCGTCGCCGTCGCGCTCGTCGGCGGGCTGTGGCCCGCGGTGGCCGCGGCCGTCGTGTCGTTCCTGTGCCTCAACTGGTTCTTCACTCCGCCGACCGGCAGGCTCACCGTCGCCGACCCGGAGAACCTCCTCGCGCTGGTGGTGTTCGTGCTGGTCGCGGCCGCGGTGGCGTCGGTCGTGGACCTTGCGGCGCGCCGCACCGTGCAGGCCTACCGGGCGCGCGCGGAGGCGTCGACGCTCGCCGCGCTGTCCCGGTCGGTGCTCTCCGGCGAGGACACCGCCCAGGCGATCGTGCAGCGCCTCGCCCTGACCTTCGGGCTCGACGACGTACGGCTCGAGGCGCGCGCGGACGAGCGGGCCGCCTGGACGGCGGTCGCGCACGCCGGGCGGGCCGCCGTCGGCCCGCACACCGCGGAGACCACCGAGGTGCGGGTGGACGACACCCACCGTCTCGTCCTCGCCGGGCGCGCCCTGCCCGCGAGCGACCGGCAGGCGGTCGAGGCGTTCGGCAGCCAGGCCGCCATCGTGCTGGAGCACCACCGGCTGCGCGAGCAGGCGGCCGCGGCCCGCGAGCTCGAGCACGCCGAGGCGACGCGCACCGCCCTCCTCGCCGCCGTCTCCCACGACCTGCGCACCCCGCTGACCGCCATCCGCACCGCCGTCGACGGCCTCGCCTCCCCCGACGTCGAGCTCGACGACGAGGACACCCGCGCCCTGACCACGACCATCCAGGAGTCCACCCGGCGCCTCGAACGGCTCATCGACAACCTGCTCGACCTGTCCCGCCTGCAGACCGGGTCCGTGCGCCCCGTGCACCGCCCCACCTCGGTCGAGGAGGTGGTGCTCGTCGCCGTCGAGCCGTGGCTGGACCGGCTCGAGCTGGACGTGCCCGAGGACCTGCCCCTCGTGGAGACGGACGGCGGCCTGCTGGAGCGGGTGGTGGCCAACCTCGTATCCAACGCCGTGCGACACTCGCCGGGCGGTGCGCGGGTGCGGGTCGCGGCGTCGAGCACGCCCGACGACGTCGAGGTCCGCGTCGTCGACACCGGGCCAGGGGTGCCGGACGACCGGAAGGAGACCATGTTCCAGCCGTTCCAGCGTCTCGACGACACCGGCTCCGGTCTGGGCCTCGGCCTGGCCGTCGCCGACGGCCTCGCCCGTGCCGTCGGAGCGACCGTGACCGCCGAGGACACCCCCGGCGGCGGCCTCACCATGGTCGTCAGCGCACCGGTCGTGGCGGCGCAGCAGACGCCGCAGACGGGACCGGTCCGATGAGCGACCGTCCGGCGCACGCCGACGTCCCCGGCGGCAACCGGGTCCTCGTCGTCGACGACGACGCCGGGCTGGCCCGGGCCTTGGCGATCAACCTGCGCGCGCACGGCTGGGACGTCACCGTCGCCGGCACCGGGGCCGCCGCGCTCGACGCCGCGGCGGCCGCGCACCCCGACGTCGTCGTGCTCGACCTGGGCCTGCCCGACGTCTCCGGGCTCGACGTCATCGCCGGCATCCGTGGGTGGTCGGCGGTGCCGATCGTCGTGCTGTCGGCGCGACAGCTCGGCGAGGACAAGGTGGACGCGCTCGACGCGGGCGCCGACGACTACGTGACCAAGCCGTTCGCCATGAACGAGCTCCTGGCGCGGCTGCGGGCCGCCGTCCGGCGGGCCCGGCCCGTCGACGCGTCGTCCGACCCGGTCGTCGTCGCGGGCCGGCTGCGCATCGACCTCGCCCGCCGGGTCGTCGAGCGCGACGGCGCCGAGGTACGGCTCACGCCCACCGAGTGGTCGCTGCTCGAGGTGCTGGTGCGGCACCGCGGCCGGATGGTGGGCCGCAAGCAGCTGCTGCAGGACGTCTGGGGACCCGGGTACGACACCGAGACGAACTACCTGCGCGTGTACACCGCGCAGCTGCGGCGCAAGCTCGAGGACGACCCCGGCGCGCCGCGTCACCTCCTCACCCACCCGGGGGCCGGCTACCGGTTCGAGGCCTGAGGGTCCGCGTCCTGCGCCGTCGCCGCGAGGTACGCGCGCCCGCGCGGCGACAGGCGGTACCCGACGTCGAGGCTCTCCGTCAGCCCCAGCTCCTTGAGCCGCCGCACCCGGACCTTGAACGGGTCGCGCTCCATCCCCAGCCCTTCCGCCAGGGTGCGCGCGACGACGGCGGGCCGCGCCTCGATCAGCTCCAGGTAGGCGCGGGTCCACGGCTCGGGCGCCGCGCGGTCCATGCGGGCGAGCCGGGCGCGGAGGGCATCCACCGTCGCGATGTCCAGGTCGGCGTCCTCCCGCAGCGCGACCCGCGGGTCCGGCCCCGCCAGCCGCAGCCCCACCCGGTACAGGTCGCCCTCGCCGCGCCGCTCGATCCAGGCGCGGGCCGCCTCGCCGGAGCGGAAGCCGGCGCCCCGCGCGTCGGCGTCGTCCACCTCGGCCTCGAACCGGTCCGGCGCGATCGGGTCCACGCCCGTCACCTCGACGACGCCCACCCGTGTGCGCATCGTCGAGCCGGCATGCACCCGCACCACGGCCCACCGGCGGTAGGTGTGCGTCACCGTCCCGTCGGCGAGCCCGCGCAGCGTCCTCGCGTCCAGCAGCACACCGCCACGATGCCAGGTCACGATGCCAGGCGCGCGCCGCCCCCGCCCGCGGGCGTCAGAGCTTCGTGACCGGCGAGTACCGCAGCAGCAGGCGCTTGGTGCCGTCCGCGCCGAAGTCGATCCGCGCGACCGCGTTGGGACCGCTGCCCTCCAGCGACACGACGGTGCCGACGCCGTACGCGTCGTGGGTCACCTTGTCCCCCACGTCCAGCGACGGGACGTCCGCGTCCTTGCGCGGCGTCGCCGAGCCGAACGTCGCCCCCGTGCTCGCCGTCGCGGCCTTGCCGGCGTCCTTCGGCTTGCCCAGGCGCCCGCCGACCCCCGCGGACGGCGAGCGCCGCTCCGGCGCCCACGTGCCGCCGGTCGTTCCCCCGCCGCGGCGGTCCCGCCCGGCCGAGCCGCCCCAGGCCGACCCGCCACGGCGCAGGTACTGGGTGGACGACTCCCGCCGCCGCCAGTCCCACAGGTCGTCGGGGACCTCCTCGAGGAACCGGCTGGGCGGGAACTCGTTGGCCATCCCCCACGCGGACCGCACCGCGGAACGGCTGATGTACAGCCGCTGCCGCGCCCGCGTGATGCCGACGTAGGCGAGCCGCCGCTCTTCGGCGAGCTCGGAGTCGTCGTGCAGCGAGCGCATGTGCGGGAACGTGCCGTCCTCCAGCCCGGTGAGGAAGACGACGGGGAACTCCAGGCCCTTGGCGGTGTGCAGGGTCATCAGGGTGACGACGCCCGGGTCCTCCTTGGGTTCCTGCTCCGCCTCGCCGTCGGCCACGTCCTCGTCCGGGATCTGGTCCGCGTCGGCCACCAGCGACACGCGCTCGAGGAAGTCGGTCAGGTCGCCCTCGGGGTCGAGCTCGCTGAACTCGGCCGCCACGGCGTGCAGCTCGGCGAGGTTCTCCACGCGCGACGCGTCCTGCGGGTCGTCCGAGGCGCGCAGCTCCGCGAGATACCCGCTGCGGTCGAGCACCGCGCCGAGGATCGTGGCGGGCGGCTCACCGTCCTCCACGAGCGCGCGCAGGTCGCGCATCATGTCGCGGAACGCCAGCAGCGGCTTGGAGGTGCGGGTCGTGAGGCCGGGGATCTCGTCCGCCCGCTCCAGCGCTGCCCCGAACGACAGGCGCTCACGGTCGGCGAACCCCGCCACCATCGACTCGGCCTTGTCGCCCAGCCCGCGCTTGGGCACGTTCAGCACCCGGCGCAGGTTCACGTCGTCGTCGGGGTTGGCCAGGGCGCGCAGGTACGCGACGGCGTCCTTGATCTCGCGGCGCTCGTAGAAGCGGGTGCCGCCGACCACCTTGTACGGCAGCCCGACGCGGATCAGCACCTCCTCCAGCGCCCGGGACTGCGCGTTGGTGCGGTAGAACACCGCGACGTCCCCTGGCCGCACGCCGTCCGCGTCACCGAGCCGGTCGATCTCCTCCGCGACGAACCGTGCCTCGCCGTGCTCGTCGTCGGCCACGTAGCCGACGATCTTCTCCCCCGCGCCCGCGTCGGTCCACAGCCGCTTCGGCTTGCGGTCGGGGTTGCGCGAGATCACCGCGTTGGCGGCCGAGAGGATCGTCTGCGTGGAACGGTAGTTCTGCTCCAGCAGGATGGTCGTGGCGTCGGGGTAGTCCTCCTCGAACTCCACGATGTTGCGGATCGTGGCGCCGCGGAACGCGTAGATCGACTGGTCGGCGTCGCCCACCACCGTGAGCTCGGCGGAGTCCAGGCCGTCGACGCCCGGGCCGTCGGCCGTGGCCCCCGCGAGCTCGCGCACCAGCACGTACTGCGCGTGGTTCGTGTCCTGGTACTCGTCCACGAGGATGTGGCGGAACCGGCGGCGGTAGTGCTCCGCGACGTTGGGGAACGCCTGCAGCAGGTTCACCGTGGTCATGATGATGTCGTCGAAGTCGAGCGCGTTCGCCTGCGCGAGGCGCTGCTGGTAGCGGCGGTAGACGTCCGCCAGCACCGTGTCGAACTCGGGCGCCCCGCCGTCGGCCAGCCCGCCGCCCGCGGCCCGCGCGCGCCAGCCCGACGCGGGCGGCTCCACCGCGTCGGCGTGCTCGGCGGTGTCGGCGCCGGACGTCCGGGCGTACGTCTCCGGGTCGATCAGCTCGTTCTTGAGGTCGCTGATCTTGTGCGCCAGCGAGCGTGCCGGGTACTTCTTGGCGTCCAGGTCCAGCTCGCGCGTCACCAGCGTGATGAGTCGCTGCGAGTCCGCGGCGTCGTAGATCGAGAAGCTGGTGCGCAGACCGAGGGTCTTGGCCTCCTTGCGCAGGATCCGCACGCAGGCGGAGTGGAACGTCGAGACCCACATCCGGCCGCCTGCCGGGCCCACGAGGTGCTCGACGCGCTCGCGCATCTCCGCCGCGGCCTTGTTCGTGAACGTGATCGCCAGGATCTCGCCCGCCCGTGCCCGGCCGGTGGCGAGCAGGTGGGCGATGCGGTGCGTGAGCACGCGCGTCTTGCCCGACCCCGCGCCGGCGACGATCAGCAGCGGTGAGCCCGCGTGCTCGACGGCGGCCCGCTGCTGCGGGTTCAGCCCGTCCAGCAGGGCGTCCGGGTCCAGGTGGGAGAACGCCCCGCGGGTCCGGGGACGCGCGTCGCCCGGCCCGCCGTCGTGGGCGTCGGACGCGGCGTCGCGCACCCACGCGGGCGCGCCGGACGCCGGGTCGGCGGCGTCGTCGTCCCAGCGCGGGGCGACCGGCGGGAGGCGGGCGGTGTCGTCCTTCGCGGCGTGGTCGAACCCGGGCAGGGACAGGCTGTCGAACAGGGAGGTCATCGTGGACCAAGACTAGGCTCCGCGACCGACACCCGGGGAACCGGGCACGATGGCGTGAGGCGACGGATCGGGGGGACCGAGGTGCACGACGTGGTGGTGGTCGGGTGCGGCCCGACGGGGCTCATGCTGGCGGCCGAGCTCCGCCTGGCGGGGGCGGACGTCGTCGTCCTCGAGCGGCGGGCGTCGCAGGACCTCGTGGGCTCTCGCGGCGGCGGGATCCACGCCCGGACGATCGAGCTGCTCGACCAGCGCGGGATCGCGGACCGGTTCCTCGCCGAGGGCACCACCGTCCCGGCGGTGACGTTCGGCGGCACCCGTCTCGAGCTGGGCGCGCTGCCCACCCGCCACCCGTACACGCTGGCGCTGTTCCAGGGGCGCATCGAGCGGCTGCTGCTCGGGTGGGCGCAGGAGCGTGGGGTGCCGGTGCGGCGCGGGGTCGAGGTCGTCGGGGTCCAGCAGGACGACGACGGCGTCGACGTCCTGCTGGAGACGGGAGACCCGGTGCGCGCGCGTCTCGTCGTGGGCGCCGACGGAGGGCGCAGCGTCGTGCGGCGGGCGGTCGGCATCGACCTGGTGGGACCGGCCGCGACCCGCACCACCCTGATCGCCGACGTGCAGGTGGACGGCGACCTGCAGCGCACCGGGACGGTCGACGAGCGCGGCCCGCACGGCCTGACCCGGATGGCCGACGGCACGGTGCGCGTGGTGCTCACGGAGGCGACGCCGTCCGACGGCGAGCCGACGCTGGACGACCTGCGGCGCGGGCTCACCGAGGTGTTCGGCACCGACTTCGGTGTGCACGACCCGACGTGGCTGTCCCGGTTCGGCGACGCCACCCGGCAGGCCACGTCGTACCGGGCGGGCCGGGTGCTGCTCGCCGGCGACGCGGCGCACGTGCACTCCCCGACGGGCGGGCAGGGCATCGGGCTCGGCCTCCAGGACGCGGTCAACCTCGGGTGGAAGCTCGGTCAGGTGGTGCGCGGCCGGTCGTGCGACGCGCTGCTCGACACCTATCACGCGGAGCGGCACCCGGCCGGCGCCCGGGCGCTGGGCTACACGATGGCGCAGTCGCTGTTCCAGCGCTCGGACCCGCGGCAGGAGGCTCTGCGCGACCTGTTCGACACCGTGCTCGCCGTCGACGGGGCGGGCGAGCCGGTCACCGGCCTGGTGACGGGGCTGGACGTCGCGTACGACCTGGGGGCCGGGCACCCGCTGCTGGGGCGCAGGATGCCGGACCTCGACCTCGTGCCCCAGGGGCGCGCCCGACCTGGCGGCGCGCCTGCCGGTGGCCCTGCGCGCCTGTTCGAGCTGCTGCACCCGGCCCGCCCGGTGCTCCTGGAGCTCGGCGGCCCGGCGCTGGACGCCGGTCCCTGGTCGGGGTACGTCCGGCACGTCACGGCGACGTCCGACGGGCCCTGGGTCCTCCCGGTGCTGGGAGAGGTCGCCGCCCCGACCGCCGTCCTGGTGCGCCCGGACGGGCACGTGGCGTGGGTCGGCGAGGGGTCGGCCGAGGGGCTCCCCGACGCGCTGGCCACCTGGTGCGGCACCGCGGACGGGCGGCGTCCCCGCTAGCGACGCAACCGCATCGGCGTGTGCGGGATGTCGTCCTCGAGGTACTCGGGTCCGTCCGGCTCGAAGCCGAACGTCCCGTACCAGCCGGTCAGCGGCGACTGCGCGCCCAGCACGACGTCGGCGTGCGGTGCCGTCGTGGTCGCCACGTCGAGGGCGGCTCGCATGAGGACGCCCGACGCACCCGTGCCGCGCGCGTCGGGGTGGCACACCACCCGGCCGATGCGCTGCACGTCCCCGTCGTCGAGCACCCGCGCGGTGGCGACCACGCGGCCGTCGTCCGCCCCGTCGAGCAGGACGACGTGGCGCGTCGTCGGCTCGGCGTCCCGGCCGTCCAGGTCCGGGTAGGCGCAGTCCTGCTCGACGACGAAGACGTCCTGCCGCAGCCGCCACGCCTCGTAGCCGGTGCGGGCGTCCAGCTCGTCGAGCGTCGCGACGCGCACCTCCCACCGGTGCGTCGACCGGCCTGCCCCGCGATCCGTTCCCTGGTCCGTTCCCTGGTCCGTTCCCTGGTCCGCCATGCTTCCTCCGTCGCTCCGTGCTGCCGCCGACACCCTAAGCCGCGCGCCGATGAGATCGGCCGGCGCCGCAGGTCCCCTCTCTGCCACCCCGGCGCGCCCGGCGCCGGGGTCCCGCCGAGGAGGAACCACCGTGAGCACAGCCCGCTTCACCGAGGTCCAGACCGTCGCGATCCCCGTCCGCGACCAGGACGCCGCGCTCGCCTTCTACACCGGGCCGCTCGGGCTCGAGGTCCGGTTCGACGCCGAGCTGCAGCCCGGCTTCCGCTGGGTCGACGTCGCCGCGCCGGGCGCCACGACGTCGCTCGCTCTCGTGCGCGCCGGGGACGGGCTGCCCGTCGGCGTCGACACCGGGGTCCGGCTCGCGACGCCCGACGCGGCGGGCGCCCGCGACGCGCTGGCTCACGCCGGTGCGGACGTCGGAGAGCTCCTCCTGTGGGAGTCGGCACCCCCGATGTTCGAGTTCCGGGACCCCGACGGCAACGTCCTGTACGTCACGGAGAGCCCTGCCGGGTGAGCCGTGGCGTCGCGGGAGGTCCTGCGGACGTCAGGTGAGGATCAGCCCGACCACCCAGGCGAGGGTGGCGACGAGGCCACCGGCGAGCTGCACACCGATGGTGATGAGGGTGGCCTTGAGCGCGGCGCGCGTGGCGGTCCAGGCGACGGCGGCGTCCCGCCGTCGGGCGAGCTCCACCAGGAAGACCGCCGCGGCGAAGAACAGGAACAGCCCGACGACGGGGACCACGAAGAAGCCGACGACCCCGGCCGCACCGGCGACGGCGAGAGTGCCCCAGGGCACCTCGGCGCGGCGCATGTGGCGGCCGGCCAGGAGCCACTGACCCGCTTCGGCGACGGCGATCGCCACCGCGGCGACGGCGAAGCACACCCAGGCCGTCGTGCCGCCGGTGACCCACGCCCACACGAGGATGCTCCCCAGCACGAGCACGTTGCCGGGGAGCACCTGGACGACGGTGCCGACCAGGCCGACGGCGATCGCCAGCCCGACCAGCACCTCCCCCAGGACGCTCATCGCGACCGCCCGGGGGCTGCGAGGGTCGTGGTCACCAGAAGACGGCGACCAGGATGTTGACCAGCGTCAGCGCGCCGATCGAGTGCTTGAGCGCCGGGCTGACCGCACCCGTGCCGTTGTCGCCCTTGGCGCCCTGCCGCTTGGCGAGGAACGCGAGGACCGTGATGATCAGCGCGACCACGAGCTTGACGCCGATCTTGGCCATGCTCGGGCCGCCGTCCGCCCAGAGGTCGGCCATCTCGGCGATCCCGACCATGACGACGCCGGCGACGAGGGCCGTCGCCGCACCGTGGAAGACGCCGCGGTACAGGCCGGGGCTCTTGATCGACGCGATGTAGCCGCCGAGGACGATCGCCCAGCCCACGAAGTGGAGCGCGACGAAGAGGTGGTAGAGGAACTCCATGCCGCCACCCTATCCGCGCGCCGACAGGGATCTGACGCCGGTGTCGGCAACCGGTCACATGTCACACCGCGTCCCGCGCCCCGGACGGGCCGTCCAACATGTGGTCCCACCATGTGGACCCGCTCTCGCGCGACCGCCGGTCGACCGGCTACCGTCCTCGTCATGACCACGGCCGCGCACCGCCTCCTCGTGACGACGCGTCACGAGATGCCGGCGTGCGTGCGTCGCAGCATGCGCAGCTGTCTGTGCTGCTGTCGCTGATCGCGCCCTACCTCAGCCCCGCCGCCCCTGCGCGGCTCCTGAGCACCGGCGCGCGCCGTCGGTCCTCGGCCCACCCCCGCTGAGTCGCTCGTCGTCGCGCGTCCCCGCCCCCCGAGGACCGAGGATCCCCCCAGATGACGACGCAGACCTCTACCCCCGCACCCGCCGCCACCGGCGAGACCGGCGAGCACGCCGCGCCTGAGCGCGTCCGCCCGCCGCGCGCCACCCGCCCGAACGGCCAGTGGAAGGTGGACGGGACCGCCCCCCTCAACCACAACGAGGTGTTCAAGCAGGAGGCGGCACCCCTCGGGGTCCGCGAGCGCATCGAGACGACCTACGCCCGTGACGGCTTCGACTCGATCGCGGACGACGACCTGCACGGCCGCTTCCGCTGGTGGGGCCTGTACACCCAGCGCAAGCCCGGGATCGACGGCGGCCGCACGGCCACGCTCGAGCCGCACGAGCTCGAGGACCGCTACTTCATGCTGCGGGTGCGTTCCGACGGGCAGGTCCTCGACCCGGCCGCGCTGCGGGTGCTGGGGGGCATCTCGGCGGACTTCGCGCGCGGGTCCGCGGACATCACCGACCGCCAGAACATCCAGTACCACTGGATCGAGATCGAGAGCATGCCGGAGATCTGGCGCCGTCTCGACGCGGTGGGACTGGAGACGACGACGGCGTGCGGCGACTCGCCCCGCGGGTTCCTGGGCAGCCCGGTGGCGGGCATCGCGGCGGACGAGATCATCGACCCCACGCCCGTGATCCTCGAGATCAAGCGCCGGTACATCGGCGACCCGGAGCTGGCGAACCTGCCCCGGAAGTTCAAGACGGCGATCACCGGTCATCCCAGCCTCGACGTCGTGCACGAGATCAACGACATCTCGCTGGTCGGGGTGATCCACCCGGAGCTCGGGCCGGGTTACGACCTGTGGGTGGGCGGCGCGCTGTCGACGACGCCGCGCCTGGGCGAGCGGCTGGGCGTCTTCGTCACCGAGGAGCAGGCGCCGGACGTGTGGCACGGCGTCATCCGCATCTTCCGCGACTACGGCTACCGGCGGCTGCGCAACAAGGCCCGCCTGAAGTTCCTCCTGGCGGACTGGGGCACCGAGAGGTTCCGCGACGTGCTGGAGACCGAGTACCTGGGCTACCGCCTGCCCGACGGCCCGCCGCCCGCGCCGGCCACGCGCCCGGGCGACCACGTCGGCGTGCACGAGCAGAAGGACGGCCGGTACTACGTGGGTGCCGCCCCGGTGGTCGGCAGGGTCGGCGGCCACACCCTCACCGGGCTCGCGGACCTCGTCGAGCGCGTGGGCGCGGACGGGGCGCGGCTCACGGCCCACCAGAAGGTCGTGGTCCTCGGGGTCCCGGCCGACCGGGTCGACGAGCTCCTCGACGGGCTGGAGCCGCTGGGCCTTACCGCCCGGCCCAGCCTGTTCCGCCGCTCCACGATCGCCTGCACGGGCATCGAGTTCTGCAAGCTCGCCATCGTCGACACGAAGGACACGGCGGCGCGCGTCATCACCGAGCTGGAGGAACGGCTGGGCGACGTGACCGGGCGCCTGGAGCGGCCCATCGAGCTCAACGTCAACGGGTGCCCCAACTCCTGCGCGCGCATCCAGACGGCCGACATCGGGCTCAAGGGCCAGATCATCACCGTCGACGGCGAGCAGATGCCGGGCTTCCAGGTGCACCTGGGCGGCGGCCTCGTCGGGGCGGGGCGCGACGCCGGGGAGCTCGGGCGCACGGTGCGCGGCCTCAAGGTCCCGGCGGCGGAGGTCGGCGACTACGTGGAGCGCGTGGTGCGGCGGTACGACGCCGAGCACACCGCGGACGAGACGTTCGCGCAGTGGGCGCACCGGGCCGACGAGGAGGCGCTGCAGTGACCGCCGTCGACGTCGCCTCCCCCGTGACGCTGCTCGCACCGGCCGGCTCCGGGCACGACCGGCTCGCGCAGGTCCGCGCCCGGGCGGAGGCGCGCGAGGCCTCGCGGGAGGCCCGGCAGCGCGCCCGCGCGTCCCGGCACCGCCGCTCCCCGGAGGAGCTGCGCCACGTCGTCGAGCGCGGCCAGGCCCAGCTGCACGCCGACGGGGACCGGCGCGAGGCGACGGCCGAGGAGGTCGTCGCCTGGGCGGTGCGGGAGTTCGGCCCGTTCCTCGCGGTGGCATCCTCGATGCAGGACCTCGTGCTCGCCCACCTGGTGTCCCGACAGCTCCCGTTCGTCGACGTCCTGTTCGGCGACACCGGCTACCACTTCGCGGAGACGCTCGGCACCCGAGGCGCCGTCGAGATCGAGCTGGACGTCGACGTGGTGGACGTCCGCCCCGAGCTCACGGTGGCGCAGCAGGACGCAGCGCACGGTCCGCGCCTGCACGACCGCGACCCCGAGGCCTGCTGCGCCATGCGGAAGGTCGCGCCCATGCGGCAGGCGCTGCAGGGCTACGAGGCGTGGGCCACCGGGGTGCGGCGTGCCGAGACGGCGGCACGCGCGAACGCGCCCCTCGTCTCGTGGGACGAGCGCAACGGCGTGGTGAAGCTCAACCCGCTCGCGGCCTGGACCGACGAGGAGGTCGAGGAGTACGCCCGGGAGCACGGCGTGGTCGTCAACCCGCTGCTCAGCGACGGGTACCCGTCCGTGGGCTGCGCGCCCTGCACCCAGCGGGTCGAGGCGGGGCAGGACGCCCGCGCCGGACGCTGGGCGGGCCGCGACAAGGACGAGTGCGGGCTGCACGGATGAGGAGGATGGTGAGTCCCGTGCACGACACCTACCCGCTCGGCCTGCGCGTCGCCGGCCGGCTCGTCATCGTGGTGGGCGGCGGCCCCGTCGCGCTCCGGCGCGCGCGAGGGCTGCTCGCCGCGGGAGCCCGCGTGCGGGTGATCGCGCCCGACGTGGTGCCCGAGCTGGCGGCGCTGGTCGCGGCCGGCGCGGTCGAGCGCGTCACGCGCGGCTACTGCGACGGCGACCTCGACGGCGCCTGGCTGGTGCACACCGCGACCGGGGACCCCGACGTCGACGCACGCGTGGCGGGCGACGCGGAGCTGCTGCGCACGTTCTGCGTCACGGCCGGGGACGCCGGGCTCGGCAGCGCCTGGGTGCCGGCGGTCGCACGCACGCCGGTCACCGACGCCGCGGGCCGGCCGGCGGGCGACCTCACGGTCGCCGTCACCGCGGCGCGCGACCCGCGCCGTGCGGTGCGCGTCCGCGACGCCGTCGCCGCCGGGCTCGACGACGGCAGCCTGCCGCTGCGCGCCGTGCGGCCCGTGGCGGAGCCGACCGCGGACGGCGCCCCGTCCCGCCGTGGCCGGGTCGCCCTCGTCGGGGGCGGGCCCGGCGACGCCGGGCTCGTCACCGTGCGCGGCCGCCGGCTGCTCGCGTCGGCGGACGTCGTCGTGGTCGACCGCCTCGCCCCGCGCTCCCTCCTCGCCGGGCTGGACGACGAGGTCGAGGTGGTCGACGTCGGCAAGACGTCGGGCCACCACCCGGTGCCGCAGGACGAGATCTCCGCCCTCCTCGTGGAGCACGCGCTCGCCGGACGGGACGTCGTGCGCCTCAAGGGCGGCGACCCCTACGTCTTCGGCCGCGGCGGCGAGGAGCTGGACGCCTGCCGCGCCGCCGGGATCGAGGTGGAGGTGGTGCCCGGGGTGACCTCCGCGGTGTCGGTCCCCGCCGCCGCCGGCATTCCCGTCACCCACCGCGGCCTGGCGCGCGGGTTCAGCGTCCTCACCGGCCACGAGGACGTCGGGCAGGTGCCCGGCGGCACCGACCACACCCTCGTGCTGCTGATGGGCGTCACCCGCCTGGCCGAGACCGCCGCCGCGCTGGTCGCGGCCGGTCGCCCCGCGGACACGCCCACGGCCGTCGTCGAGGACGGGTTCGGCCCGCGTCAGCGCACCACGGTGGGCACGCTCGCGGACATCGCCGAGCGGGCCGCCGCCGTCGGTGTGCAGGCGCCCGCGGTGACCGTCGTGGGCGACGTGGTCCGGCGCAGCCCGGCCTGGGACGGCGCGGCGCCGCGCCGGCGGACCGCTCACGCCCCGGCCGCGTCCGCCGTGAGGTCGTCGTGACGGTGGTTCACGCGCACGCAACCGCCGCGAACGACGCGGCGCGTAACGTCGCCCGCATGCCGGAGACAGCGACCCCGCCCGCCCTCCTCGCGATCTCGCACGGGACGGCCTCGGCCACCGGCGCGATGGCCGTCACGGCCCTGGTGGACGCGGTGGCCGCACGCCGCCCCGACGTGGCCGTGCACGCCGGCTTCGTCGACGTGCAGCAGCCGGACGTGCCGACCTGCCTCGCCGAGCTGCGCGCCGACGCGTCCACCGCGTCGACGGTGGTCGTACCGCTGCTGCTGTCGGCGGGCTACCACGTGCACGTCGACCTGCGCGAGGACGTCGACGCCGCCGTCGCCGCCGGGGACGACGTCTGCCTCGGCGGCGCGCTCGGCCCGGACGACCGCCTGGTCGACGTGCTCGAGCGGCGCCTGGGCGAGGTCGGCCTGCGCGACGACGACACCGTGGTGATCGCCGCCGCCGGGTCGAGCGACGCGCGCGCCGTCACCGACTGCGAGACCACGGCCGGCCGGCTCGGGGACCGCCTCGGGCGGCCCGTGACCGTCGGGTACATCGCCAACGCCGTCCCGCGGGTGGCCGAGGCCGTCGCCGCGGCACGTGCCACCGCCGGCCCGGGCGGCCGCGTCGTCGTCGCGACCTACCTGCTCGCCCCCGGGTTCTTCGCCGACCTCGCCGCCCGCGCGGGCGGCGACGTCGCGACCGCGCCGCTGCTGGTGGCGGGCGCGGAGCCGCGCGAGGAGCTGGTGGACGTCGTCGTGGACCGGTACCTCACAGCAGCCGGCGCGCCGCGGCCCAGCGCGTGAGCTCGTACCGGCTGGACAGCTGCAGCTTGCGCAGCACGGCGGACACGTGGGTCTCGACCGTCTTGATGGAGATGAACAGCTCGCTCGCGACCTCGCGGTAGGAGTACCCGCGCGCGATGAGCCGCATCACCTCCTGCTCCCGCTTGGACAGCCGGTCGAGCTCGTCGTCCGCCACGGCGACGTCGCCCGCCGCGGTGCCGAACGCGTCGAGCACGAAGCCGGCCAGCCGCGGCGAGAACACCGCGTCGCCGCCGGCCACGCGCACGACCGCGCCGGACAGGTCGGACGCGGAGATGTTCTTCGTGACGTAGCCGCGCGCCCCCGCGCGGATGACGGCCACGACGTCCTCGGCGGCGTCGGAGACCGACAGCGCGAGGAACTTCGTCTCGCCCAGGAGGTCGGCGCAGCGCCGGACCACCTCGGCGCCGCCCCCGCCGTTCCCGCCCGGCAGGTGCACGTCGAGCAGCACCACGGGGGGCCGGAGCTCGTGCACGACGGCGACGGCCTGGTCGACGTCCGCCGCCTCGCCGACCACGTCCACCCGGCCGTCCAGGCTCGCGCGCACGCCGGTACGGAACATGTGGTGGTCGTCGACGAGGACGACCGGCACAGGGGCGGTCGGCTGCTCGCGGGCGTCGGGCGTCGTGGTCACGTGCGTGCTCCTTCGTCGATGGTCTGGCTGGCGGGGCTCGTCGGGACCCTCGGCATGCGCAGCCGCACCTCCGTGCCCCAGCCTGGTCGGCTCGTCACGTCGGCCGTGCCGCCACGCCGGTGCACGCGCCCGAGGATGGACTCGCGCACGCCGAAACGGTCCGGCGCGATGTCGTCCATCTGGAAGCCGTCGCCACGGTCGCGCACGAACACCTCGACCGCTCCGTCCGTCACCTCCAGGTAGACGGTCACGGGCGGGCGCCCGTGCGCGACGGCGTTCACCAGCGCCTCGCGGGAGGCCTGGAGCAGGGCCGACGTCTCCTCCGTGGGGACGCAGTCGCCCACCATCACGGACTCGACCTCGACGGCGCGGCCGTCCTCCACCTCGGCCACCAGGGCGCGCAGCTCGGCCGCGAGCGACGTGCCCGGGGCGGTGCGGTCGGTGTACAGCCACTCGCGCAGCTCGCGCTCCTGGGCGCGGGCCATGCGCGACACGGCCTCCGGGTCGTCGGCCCGGGAGCGGATGAGTGCGAGCGTCTGGAGCACCGAGTCGTGCAGGTGGGCCGCGATGTCGGCGCGCTCGGCCTCCCGCGCGCGGGCCGCACGCTCGTCGCCCAGCTCGCGCACCAGCCGCAGCCACCACGGTGCCAGCATGAGGGCCGCGCCCGCCAGCACCGCGAGCGACGCCGCACCCGCCTGCAGCAGCACCGGCACCGGCGCGTCCTGACCGATGAGCAGGAGCACGCCGACCATGACGAGGACGACACCGGCGCCGAGCCGCAGCACCAGGGTCGAGCGGCGGGTGCCGCCCCGGCTGTCCGTGAGGAGCCCACGCTGCGCGGCGTCGAGCTGGCTCCAGGCGAGCGCGAGGCCGCCGACGGCGACCAGCGCGGGCAGCACCCACGAGGCGCCGACGTCCCAGCCCGCCCGGACCGCGACGAGGACGAACGCACCCGCGATGAGCGCCGCCCCGATGAGGACGTCACGCACCGGCAACGACGCGACCGGGCCCTGCAGCCGCAGCCGCGGCGCGAGCCGTTGCAGCGCCGTGGGCGTGGCGTCGGCGGCCTGCCGCGGGTCGCCCGACGGCACGGTCACCCACCAGAAGGCGTACGCGACCGCGCCCGCCCCGCCCGCGAAGGCGAGGAAGACGAACGTGAGCCGCACGAGCAGGACCGGCAGTCCGAGGTGCGCGGCGAGGCCCGCGGCGACGCCGCCGACGAACCGGCCCTGCGGGGGCCGGCGCAGCGGGAGGCGCGAGGGGCGTTCGGTGGTCACGCTCCCGATCCTGGCACGTCAGGGGCGCCCCCGGACCCGCTGTCCCCAGGTTTCAGGGTGCCGGACCCCGGCGATTCAGGGTCGTGTCAGGGCAGCACCCGATGCCGCGCAGCCGCCGCGCTCGTCAGGATGGAGCCATGAGCACCGACGACCTCCCCCAGCCGCCCGGGCCCCAGCCCGGCGCAGGCGGCGCCCCCGCCGTGGGCGACCCCGTCCCGCCCCGCCGCAGCGGCGACGGCTTCTTCGACTCCATCCGCCGGCTCGGCGTCGCCCGGTCCGACGACCGGTGGCTCGGCGGCGTCGCCGGCGGCGTGGCGGAACGGTTCGGGCTCGACCCCCTGCTCGTCCGCGGGCTGCTGATCCTCAGCTTCTTCCTCACCGGCGCCGGCATCGTCGTGTACGCGGTCGCATGGGCCCTGCTGCCCGAGCGGGACGGCCGGATCCACCTGCAGCAGGCGATCCGCGGCGACTTCGACGTGGCCCTGCTGGGTGCGGTCGTGGCGCTGATCGTCGGGTTCGCCTGGGGCGACGGCCTCTGGTCGTGGGGTCACGGCATCTTCGACTGGCTCGGCTTCGTCGTCTGGGCAGGCGTCTGGGTGGCGATCATCTGGCTCGTCGTCAAGCTGATCCGCGACCGCAAGCCGCGGGACGGCGGACCGAACGTGCCGCCCACCCCCTACCCGCCGTACACGCCGTACACGCCGTACACGCCGTCGGCGCCGTCCACGCCGTCCACGCCGTCCTCCCCGGCGACGTCGCCCTCGGCCGCACCGTCCTCCGGTGGCGTGCCGACGGAGTCCTTCACCCCCGCGCCGCCCGCGCCGTACCTCGCCGCGCCCGCGCCGCTCCCCACGCCCGCGCCGTACCTCGCCGCGCCCGCGCCGCTCCCCACGCCCGCCCCTGCTCCGCCCACGCCCGCGACGCTCTCCCCGACGCCGATCTCCCCGGCGCGGCCCCCGCGGCCTCCGCGGCCCGTCCGGCGCGGCCCGGGCGCGGGCGCCGTGGGGATCGTCCTCGGCCTCATCCTGCTCGGGGGCGCGTTCCTGCTCGTCGTGGACCGCGCGGGCGACCTCGGTCTCCCCCTCGGCCCCACGTGGCTCGGCGCCTCGATCGTCGTGCTCGGCCTCGGGCTCGTCGTCACCGGCCTGCGCGGCCGACGCGGCGGCACGCTGACGTTCCTCGCGATCCTCGCCGTGATCGCCGGGGTGATCACCTGGCCGTTCGCCGGTGGTCGGGACTCGTGGGACTTCTGGGACGAGGGGCCGCAGAGCTCGGGTGCCGCCGTCATCAGCGAGGGCACGGTCACCCCGCGCTCGATCGAGGAGGCCCAGGACGGCGTGCGCGTGCGCTTCGGCAGCGCCGTCGTCGACCTCACCGAGCTGGACCTCAGCGGCGTGACGCCCGGCGACCCCGTCGTCGTGCCGATCTCCATGGCCGCCGGCAGCACCCAGGTGCTGATCCCCGCGGACCAGGCCGTCGAGGCCGACATCGAGGTCATCGCCGGCAACGCCACCTGGCGCGCCGACGGTCAGGACAGCTCCGTCAACACGTACACCAACGGCCCGGCACGGTTCAGCACCGACGAGGTGCACGAGGGGGACGGCGCCCGCCTCCTGCTCGACGTCGACGTCCGCGCCGGCGACCTGACCATCGAGGAGTCCCGATGAGCGACGACAAGCCCACCACGCCCCTGCCCGGGCCCGACGAGCGGGCGGACGACACGCAGGCGCTGCCCGCCGCCGACGAGACGCAGGCCCTGCCCGCCGCCGACGAGACGCAGGCCATGCCCGCCGCCGACGAGACGCAGGCCATGCCCGCCGCCGACGAGACCCAGGCGTTCCCGACGCCGGACCCCACGCGCGCGCTGCCTGTGGCCGGCCCCGACGACCCGCTGTCGGTCTTCGATCAGCCCGACCACCCCGCGGAGGCGCAGCCCACGCCGGAGCCGCCGGAGCACGCCACGCCGTCTGACACCACGGGGCAGGGCTACACCGGAAAGGACTACACGGGTCAGGCCTACACGGGGCAGGCCTACACCGGACAGGGCTACACGGGGCAGGCGTACACGGGTCAGGCCTACGCCGGGCCATCGTCATCCGCCGAGCCGCCCGTGTCGCCCGAGCGCCCCGCGAAGGCGCCGGTCACGGACGAGCGCGTCGAGGACGCCCCGAGCGCCGGCCCGCGGGCGAGCACGATCGTGTGGGGCTTCCTCGTGGTCGCGTTCGGCGCGGGCCTGGTCGCCAACGGCGCGGGCCGGCAGATCGACGTCGAGCTGGCCGCGATCGTGCTGCTCGCGGCGGCGGGCGTGCTCCTGGTCGTCGGCTCCGTGGTCAGCGCGGTGCGGCGCCGGCGCCGGGCGCCCGTGCCCCGCTGACCGCGGGACCGGACGTCACGCCGACGGCGAGCCCGTGCCGCCGGCGGGCGGAGCCTCCGGGGGCCGCGACGCCGGCAGCTCGGTCGTCCGGCCCTCGGCCGGCGGTTCCTCGGCCGGCGTGCGGGTGCTCGGCCGCTCCGGCGGGGCGGCGGGCGGGGCCGGACGAGTCGGCTCCACCGGCTCCGCGGGCTGCACCGGGTCCGCCCGGTGCGTCGACGCGGGGTGGGACAGGTCGCCCGACGACGTGAGCGACGGTGTGTCCACCTGGACCTGCGGCCCCCCGGCGAGCCTGCGCAGCGCGCTCCCGAGCAGGATGAACACGATGCCCAGGCCGATCACCAGCGCGCAGACGCCGAACGCCACCACGGACGTGAACAGCGAGGCCCGCAGGAACGACGCGTCCATCACGCTGTCCCGGACCGGGTCGTCCTGGTCGAGCTGGGCGTACGTCTTGCCGTCCGCCATCTCGGTCGCGTGCTTGTCGATGACCTCCGCCTGCGCGTAGGCGGTGAACGGACCGGCGACGTGCTGTCCGGCGAACATCGAGGCGTCCTCGGAGACCGTGATCTCCTCGGAGGAGAGGGTCTGGGACACGACGACCCACACCCCGAGGCCCGCGATGATCATGATGATGCCGGCGATCAGGGTGATCATCCCGATCCCGCGGACGCCTTTGGCCGGATGGACGGTGACAGTGCTCGACATGTCGCACCTTCTCCTTGAGGTGGGCAGCGCTGGTGGCGCACGAGGTACCGCTCCTCGAACGGTAGCGCCGCAGCACGGCTCCGTCGCGGCGAACCCGCAGGTCCGCCCGCGGGTCCCGATGGCAGGATGACCCGGTGCGCATCGTCCACGTCTCCGACTCCTACCTCCCGCTCCTGGGCGGCATCGAGACCCAGGTCGCCCGGCTCGCCCACCGGCAGGCGGAGGCGGGCCACGACGTCGAGGTGATCACCACCACCCCCGCCCGCCCGGGCTCGCACGGCATCACCACCGCGCCGGACGACGACGGCGTCGTCGTCCACCGCGTCGCGGCACGCGTGCCCGGCGGGTACCCGGTCCACCCGCGCTCCACGCGGCACGTCCTGGCGCGGCTGCGAGCGCTCGAGGCCGACGGTCGCCGTCCGGACGTCGTGCACCTGCACATGGGGGTGCTCGCCCCGACGGTCGAGCTGGCCATCCGCCCGCTCGCGCGCGCCGGGTACCCCGTGCTCCTGACGGTGCACTCGGTCTGGGGCGGGTGGGAGCGCGCGTTCGCCGCGCTCGACCGGGTGACGGGGTGGGCCGCCTGGCCCGTGCAGTGGTCGGCGGTGAGCGAGCTGACGGCAGCGCCCTTGCGCCGGGTGGTCGGTCGCCGCCTGGGCGCCGACGCCGCGGCGGAGCGGGTGTCCGTGCTGGGCAACGGGATCGACGTCGACGCCTGGCGCCTGCCGCGCGTCGAGCGCGGCGACCGGGCGGAGGGTCGTGAGGTGCACGTCGTGTCGGCCACGCGGTTCGCGCCGCGCAAGCGGGTGCTGCCCATGCTGGCGGCGGTCGCGGCGGCGGTCGAGCGGGCGCCCGGCCGGCTCGTGGCCACCGTCGGCGGCGACGGTCCGCAGCTCGACGAGGCGCGGCGCTGGGTGCGCGAGCACGGGCTGACGGACGTCGTCCGCCTCGTGGGCCGGCTCAGCCCCACCGAGCTCAAGCGGCTGTACGTGCGGTCCGACGTGTTCGTCGCCCCGGCGGTGCAGGACGCGTTCGGCATCGCCGCCCTGGAGGCGCAGGCCGCCGGCCTGGCGGTCGTCAGCAGGTCGCAGTCCGGCGTGGCGGAGCGCCTCGTCGACGGTCGCGACGCGCTGCTCGTGGACGACGACGACGCGCTGGCGGACGCCCTCGTGCGCCTCGCCGACGAGCCCGCCCTGCTGGACGCGATGATCGCGCACAACCGTTCGGCCGAGCTCGCCACCTCGTGGCCCCGCGTGCTCGCCGACGTCGAGGCGGCCTACCGGCGGGCCGCGGCGATCGCGCGCTGACCGAACGCGCACCGAGCACGCTCACAGGGCACGATCACCGGGCACGATCACCGGGTGAGACGACCGCGGCCCCGCTCCCCTGTCGGGAAGCGGGGCCGCGGGACGTCACTCCCACTCGATGGTGCCCGGCGGCTTGCTCGTCACGTCGAGCACGACGCGGTTGACCTCGGGGACCTCGTTGGTGATGCGGGTGGAGATGACGGACAGGACGTCGTAGGGCAGGCGCGTCCAGTCGGCCGTCATGGCGTCCTCGGAGGACACCGGGCGCAGCACGATCGGGTGACCGTAGGTGCGGCCGTCGCCCTGCACGCCGACGGACCGGACGTCGGCCAGCAGCACCACGGGGCACTGCCAGATCTCGCCGTCCAGGCCGGCCTTGGTGAGCTCCTCGCGGGCGATGGCGTCCGCCCGGCGCAGCGTGTCCAGGCGCTCGGCCGTGACCTCGCCGACGATGCGGATGCCCAGGCCCGGGCCCGGGAACGGCTGGCGGGAGACGATCTCCTCCGGCACGCCGAGCTCGCGGCCCACCGCGCGGACCTCGTCCTTGAACAGCGTGCGCAGCGGCTCGACGAGCTCGAAATGCAGGTCGTCCGGCAGGCCGCCCACGTTGTGGTGGCTCTTGATGTTCGCCGCGCCCTCGCCGCCGCCCGACTCCACGACATCCGGGTACAGCGTGCCCTGGACGAGGAACTTGACCTGCTCGCCGTGCGCCCCCGCCTCCGCGACGATGTCGCGCTGCGCGTCCTCGAAGACGCGGATGAACTCGCGGCCGATGATCTTGCGCTTCGTCTCCGGGTCGCGCACGCCGTCGAGGGCGGACAGGAACCGCTCCTTCTCGTCGCGGATGACGAGGTTCACGCCGGTCGAGGCGACGAAGTCGTTCTCGATCTGCTCCACCTCGCCCTCGCGCATGAGGCCGTGGTCCACGTGCACGCAGGTGAGCTGGTCGCCCACGGCACGCTGCACGAGCGCGGCCGCGACGGCGGAGTCCACGCCGCCGGAGAGAGCGCAGATCACGCGGGCGTCGCCGATCTGCGCGCGGATCGCGGCCACCTGGTCGGCGATGACGTTGCCCGGCGTCCAGTCGGCCTTCAGCCCGGCGCCCTCGTACAGGAAGCGCTCCAGGACGGCCTGTCCGTGGGCCGAGTGCTTGACCTCGGGGTGCCACTGCACGCCGTACAGGCGCCGGTCCGTGTCCTCGAACGCTGCGACGGGCGAGCCGGAGGACGTCGCGAGCACGTCGAAGCCCTCGGGCGCGGCGTGCACGGAGTCGCCGTGGCTCATCCAGGCGGTCTGGTGGTCCGGCGTGCCGGCGAGCAGGACGCCCGCGTCGCTCACCTCGACCTCGGTGCCGCCGTACTCGCGCTGCCCCGTCTGGGCGACCTCGCCGCCGAGGGCCTGCGCCATCGCCTGGAAGCCGTAGCAGATGCCCAGCACCGGGACGCCGGCCTCGAACAGGGCCGGGTCGACGAACGGCGCGCCCGTGGCGTACACCGACGACGGGCCGCCCGAGAGGATGATCGCGGCCGGGTCCTTGGCGAGCATCTGCTCGACCGTGGCCGTGTGGGGCACGATCTCGGAGTAGACGCTCGCCTCGCGCACGCGGCGCGCGATGAGCTGGGCGTACTGGGCGCCGAAGTCGACGACCAGGACCGGGCGGAGGGAGTCGGTGGCGGGAGACGTCACCGGGTCATCCTATCCGCGCCCCGCGGACCCCCGGCCCGCTGCCTGCGTCGGGTAGGTCACCCCGCGCCCAGCCGCTCGCGCAGCTCGCGCGCCGCGCGCTCCGGGTCCGGCGCCTGCGTGATCGCCCGCACGACGACGACGCGAGTCGCCCCGGCGTCCAGCACGGCGCCCAGCCGCTCGCCGTCCACCCCGCCGATCGCGAACCACGGCGTGGTGGGCCGGGTCGCGGCGACCTCGCGCAGCAGGTCGAGCCCCACCGCCGCGCGGCCGGGCTTGGTGGGCGTCGCCCAGAGCGGGCCGACGCAGAAGTAGTCGACGTCCGGGTCCGCCTCCGCCGCGGCCGCCTGGGCGGCCGAGTGCGTCGAACGACCCAGCGCGGGCGCCGGCCCCAGCAGCGAGCGGAGCGCGGGGACCGGCAGGTCCCGCTGACCCGTGTGCACCACGGGCGCCCCGGTCAGGCCGGCCACGTCCGCCCGGTCGTTGACCGCCCACAGCGCGCCGTGCTCCGCGGCGACGCGGGCCACGAGCTCCTGCAGCTCGAGCTCACGGACCACGTCGAGCGACCTGTCCCGCAGCTGCACCACGTCCACCCCGCCGGCGAGCGCCGCGTGGAGGAAGTCCTCGAGGTCCCCGCGGTCCTCCCGGGCGTCGGTGCACAGGTACAGGCGGGCGGCGGCGAGGCGGGCACGCGTCGTGCCCGGGGCGGCGCTGGTCGTGGTCACGCCGGTCAGGGTAACCACGGCCCGCGCTACAGTGGCCGCGCACGGGAGCCCCGGACGGGGCTGAGAGGGCGTAGGAGCCGACCGTCGAACCTGATCTGGGTCATGCCAGCGAAGGGAGCGCACCCATGCCCACCTCTGCACGTCCGCCCGCCCGCGACGTCGTCGTCGTCGGCGGCGGCATCGTCGGGCTCGCCGTCGCGTGGCGCGCCGCGGCGGCCGGGCTCACCGTCACCGTCCTCGACCCCGCCCCCGGCGACGGCGCCAGCCGCGCCGCCGCGGGGATGCTCGCCGCCGTCAACGAGGCGGACTTCGGCGAGCGGGAGCTCGCCCGCCTCAACCTCGCGGCGGCGGCACGCTGGCCCTCCTTCGCCGCCGGCCTCGCCGCGGCGAGCGGCCGCGACGTCCCCCTCCTGCGGGCCGGCTCGCTCGCCGTCGCGTACGACGCCGACGACCTCGCCCTCCTGCGTCGCGCCCTGGCCCTGCACCGCGCCTGGGGGCTGGCCTCCGAGGAGATCTCCGCCGCCGACGCGCGCCGCCGCGAGCCGTACCTCGGCCCGCGGCTCGCGGGGGCGGCGGTCGTCGAGGGCGACCTCGCCGTCGACCCGCGCGGGGCGCACGCGGCGCTCGTTGCTGCGCTCGATGTTGCGCGCGGTGCCCCGCTCGGTGCCCCGCTCGACGGCGCAGCGGGCGGCACGGTGGTCCGGCAGGCCGCCGTCCGGCTCGAACGATCCCCCACCGGCCGCGTCGTGGCGGTGCACGACGACGCCGGCAGGCGGCACGCCGCGGGCGCGGTCGTGCTCGCCACGGGCGCGACGGCCACCGGCGCGCTGCTCGACGGGCTGCCGCAGGTGCGGCTGCCCGTCCGGCCCGTCAAGGGGATCACCCTGCGGCTGGACGCCGGGCCTGGCCTGGCGCTCGAGCACGTCGTGCGCGGGACCGTGCAGGGCCGGCCGGTGTACGTCGTCCCGCGTGCCGCGGGGACCGGCGCAGGAGCGGGCAGCGGACCGGACCACCGCGAGATCGTCGTCGGCGCCACCACCGAGGAGCGCCCCGACGACCGGCGCGCCGAGGCCGGCGGGGTGTTCGCCCTCCTGCGCGACGCGCGCGCCCTCGTGCCCGGGATCGACGAGGCCGCCCTCGTCGAGGTCACGCCGCGCGCCCGCCCGGTCACCCCCGACAACCTGCCGCTGGTGGGCCCGACCGCAGCACCGGGCCTGCTGGCCGCCGTCGGGCACGGGCGCAACGGCGTGCTGCTCGCGCCGCTGACCGCGGACGCCGTCCTCGCCGCGCTCACCGACCTCACCGACCCCACCGACCCCACCGATCCCACTGACCCAGGACCGGCCGCCGCCGCGCTTGCGACGGCCGACCCCCTCCGCTTCGCGACCCGAGGAGCCCCCGCATGAGCACCCCCACCGCCGTCGTGAACGGCGCGACCTACCCCCTACCCGGGGCGGATGGCGACGGTCTGGAGGGCGTCGTCGCCGCGCTCGTCCCTGCGTTCGTGGCCGACGGCGTCGCGCAGGGGATCGCCGTCGCCGTCAACGACGCCGTCGTGCCCCGCGGCCTGTGGGCCGCCACCCGCATCGCGCCCGGCGACCGGGTCGAGATCGTCACCGCCGTCCAGGGCGGCTGAGGAGGAACCATGACCAGCACGCACCCCACGCCCGCCACGAGCCTCGTGCACGACCCGCTGGTGGTCGCCGGCACGGAGGTCGGTTCCCGCCTGGTCATGGGCACGGGCGGGGCCGCCAACCTCCTCACGCTCGAGGACGCGCTGGTCGCGTCGGGCACCGGCCTCACCACGGTCGCCATGCGCCGCGTCGCCGTCCGGCCGGGCGGAGCCGGCCAGGAGGACGGCGGCATCTGGGGCCTCCTGGGACGGCTCGGCATCCGCGCCCTGCCCAACACGGCGGGCTGCTTCTCCGTCCAGGAGGCGGTGCTGACCGCGCAGCTCGCGCGCGAGGCGTGCGGCACAGCCTGGGTCAAGCTCGAGGTGATCGCCGACGACGTCACCCTCCTGCCCGACCCGATCGGCCTGGTCGAGGCGGCGGACAGGCTGGTGCGCGACGGGTTCGTCGTGCTGCCCTACACGAACGACGACCCGATCCTCGCCCGACGCCTGGAGGACGTGGGCTGCGCGGCCGTCATGCCCCTCGGCGCGCCCATCGGGACCGGGCTGGGGGTGCTCAACCCGCGCAACATCGAGGCGATCGCCGCCGCCGCGCACGTCCCCGTCATCCTCGACGCGGGGGTCGGCACGGCCTCGGACGCCGCGCTCGCCATGGAGCTCGGCTGCGACGGTGTGCTGCTCGCCACCGCCGTCACGCGCGCCGCCGACCCGGTCCGGATGGCGCACGCGATGCGCCTCGCCGTCCAGGCCGGGCGGCTCGCCGCCGGTGCGGGGCGCATCCCTCGCCGCGAAGGAGCCCTGGCCAGCTCCTCTCCCGACGGTCGGCTCGACCTGGCCCTCTGACCGCGAGGCCGCGCCCGAAACTCTCTCGGCGCGGCGCGGCCCGCGCCTATCGCGCCGCGGCGAGGAGGAGCGCGGGGGCGCCGCCCTCCACGGACCGGGCGTCGACGCCGGCGGCCCGGGCGACGTCGGCCACGCGTGCCGAGCGCGCGCCGGCCGCGCACACCAGCAGGACAGGACGGTCGGTCGGCAGCTCCGCGCGCACCGCGGCCGCGCCGTCGGGCCCGAGGAACCTGCCGCTCGGCACGAGGCGCGACCCCGCGACGGGCAGCGCCTGGGCCTCCCAGTCCTCGCGCACGTCGACGAGGGTCACGGGCTCGCCGCCCGCGAGCAGCGCGGCGGCGTCGCGCGCGGTGACGCTGGCCGGTCCCAGGACGGCCGTGCCTCCGGCCGGGCGCGCCGCCGACGCGGGCAGGCCGCAGAAGGCGGCGTACGCGTCGTCGTCGGCGAGCAGCGCGGCGACGGGCGCACGGGTCGGGTCCGGGCGGACGGCGAGCTGGCGCCAGGTGAGGTCCAGGGCGTCGTAGACCGCGATGCGGCCGAGGAGGGTGGTGCCGGCGCCGGTGATCAGCTTGACCGCCTCGGTGGCCATGACCGAGCCGACCGTGCCGCACAGCGCGCCCAGGACGCCCCCCGTGGCGCAGTCGGGCACGGTGCCGGGCGGTGGCGGGACGGGGAAGACGTCGCGGTAGGTCGCTCCGCGCTCGCGCGTGCCGTCGGCGAGGCGCGGTGCGCCCCAGAAGACGCTCACCTGGCCGTCGAACTGGTGGATGGCGCCCCACACGACGGGCACGCCCAGGATCTCCGCGGCGTCGGACACGAGGTAGCGCGTCGGGAAGTTGTCCGCACCGTCGAGCACGAGGTCGTAGCCGCGCAGGATCCCGAGCACGTTCTCCGGGGTCAGCCGCTCGGCGTGGGCGACGACGTCGACGTCCGGGGCGAGGTCCGCGAGGCGGTCCCGGGCGGACTCGACCTTGGGCCGGCCCACGTCGGCGGTGCCGTGCACCACCTGGCGCTGCAGGTTGGAGACGTCCACGACGTCGTCGTCCACGACGCCGACCGTGCCCACCCCGGCGGCCGCGAGGTACTGCAGGGCCGGGCTGCCCAGCCCCCCGGCGCCCACGACCAGCACGCGCGCCGCCGCCAGCCGCCGCTGCCCCTCCGCGCCGACCCCCGGGAGCGGCAGGTGCCGGGCGTACCGGGCGAGCCGCGCGGCGTCGAGCGCCGGGCCGGGCGCGACCAGCGGGGCGAGCGACGTCATGCCGAGTACCGCTCCGCGAGCGCAGCCAGCTTCGCGTCGGCGTCCCCGTGCACGCGCTTCTCGAGGATGAACGACATCACCGGCACGACGCCGGCGAAGACCATCGCCGCGAGCCGGCCGAAGCCCCAGCGCATCTTGGACCAGAGGTCGAGGACCGTGACGAGGTACACCACGTAGATCCAGCCGTGCGCGAACGGGACCCAGCCCAGGTAGTCGACGACGACGCCGACCTCGATCACGTACTTGAAGAAGAGCTCGACGCACAGCACCAGCAGCATCGCACCGGTGAGGATCGCCATGAAGCGGTAGCGCGACAGGGCCCCGCGGGCCTTGCGGATGGCGGTCTCGGCCTGGCTGGCGGTGGGGGTCTGCTGCGGCGTGCTCACCCCAGCATCGTAGGCGGGGTCGGGGGCGCGGCGGACCGCGGACCCTGTTAAATCCGTCGCCCGGTGTCGGACGGCGTCCGTAGGGTTGATCCTCGTGCGCCCCCTCCCTCTTCCCGACGTCGGCAACCCTCCCCTGTCGTCCCCCGCCCGGCTCCTGGCCTGGCAGGGCTGGCGGCAGCGCGACGTGCTGTCGAAGTCCCTGGTGGCGGGCGTCGTGGCCATGCTGGCGTCGGCCGCGGCCCCGCTCCTGATCGGCCGTGCCATCGACGAGGGCCTGTCGCAGGGCTTCGGCGCACCCTTGTTCCTGTGGTGCGGCGCGATGCTCGGCGCCGCCCTGGTGATCGTCGTCGCCGGCATCTTCAACCACGTCTGGGACGTCGAGAACTGGGTGCGGGCGTCCCTGTCGTTCTCGCAGCTCGTCGGGTACAAGGCCTCGCGCGCCGGCCACGCGATCACGCGCAAGCTCCCCACCGGCGAGGTCGTGTCCGCCGTCGCGAACGACGCCCTGCGCGTCGGCGACATGTTCTCCATGGCGGGCCGCTTCACCGGCGGGGTCATCGCGTACGTCGTGGTCGTGGCGATCATGCTGTCCCAGCACGTGCAGCTCGGGCTCGTCCTGGCGCTCGGCATCCCCGCGGTCGCCCTCGTGCTCGGCCTCCTGGTCAAGCCGCTGCAGTCGCGCCAGACGACGCAGCGCGAGGCGACCGGTCGGCTCACGTCGCTCGGCGCGGACACCGTCTCGGGCCTGCGCATCCTGCGCGGCATCGGCGGCGAGGACGAGTTCGCCGCCCGCTACGCGCGCCAGTCGCAGGAGGTGCGCCAGCAGGGCGTGCGCGTCGCGGTGCTGCAGTCGGTGCTGGACGGCCTCCAGGTGCTGCTGCCCGGCCTGCTGGCCGCCCTCGTGCTGTGGCTCGGTGCGCGCGCCGCCGTGCGGGGCGAGATCACCAGCGGCCAGCTCGTCACCTTCTACGGCTACGCCGCGTTCCTCGCCTGGCCGGTGCAGATGGCCACCCAGATGCTGCAGATGGTCATCCGGGCCGTGATCTCCTCGCGCAAGATCCTCGACGTGCTGCGGGTCACCGAGGCGACGCCGTCCGCCGGGACGCCCGCCGACGCGCCGCCCGCGGGCGCCGAGCTGGTCGACGAGGCCAGCGGCCTGGTGCTGCGTGACGGTCGCGTGGTCGGGCTGGTCAGCGCGGATCCGGACGCCTCGGCACGGGTCGCCACGCGGCTCGGGCGGCTCGACGACGAGGCCGAGGCGGGCACGCCCGTGCGGCTCGGCGGGGTGCTGCTGGCCGACCTCGACAAGGAGGCCCTGCGCCACCGCGTCGTGGTCTCCGAGGCGACACCGCACCTGTTCTCCGGGGTCCTGGGCGAGGCGCTCGACGCGCGCGGGCGCGCCACCGAGGCCGACCTGCTGGCCGCCATGGTCACCGCCGACGCGCACGACGTGCTCGACAGCGTGCCCGGCGGCCTCACCGGCGAGCTGCCCGAGAAGGGCCGTTCCCTGTCGGGCGGGCAGCGGCAGCGCGTCGCGCTGGCGCGCGCCCTGCTCACGGAGCCGGAGATCCTCGTGCTCGTGGAGCCCACCAGCGCGGTGGACGCCCACACCGAGGCGCGGATCGCCGAGCGCGTCAGCGAGGTCCGGCGCGGCCGCACCACGCTCGTGGTCACCGCGAGCCCGCTGGTGCTCGACCACGTCGACGAGGTCGTGCTGCTCGACGGCGACGCCGCGGTGGCCGCCTCCGGCACGCACGCCGAGCTGCTCGCCCGCCGCGACGCCCACGGCGCCGCGTACCGCGCCGTCGTGGGCCGGAGCATGGCCGAGGACGCCGAGGACGCCGAGGACGCGACGACCGACGAGATCGACCTGGAAGGAGCCGCGCGATGAGCGCCCCCACCGCCGCACCCGCGGCCAACCCCCACCTGCTCCCGATCGCCGACCGCGCCGAGGTGAACCGCACGGTGGGCCGCCTCTTCCGGCGCCACCGCACCCAGCTCAGCGGTGTCGCGGTGCTGCACACCCTCGCCGCGCTCGCCGGTCTGGCCGGTCCGTTCCTGCTGGGCCGGATCATCGACGAGGTTGCCGGCGGCACCACGATCGCCGCCGTCGACTCGCTCGCGCTGGTGCTCGTGGGCGCCGTGGTGGCCCAGGCCGTCATCACGCGGTACGCGCAGCGGCTGTCCATGGTCTTCGGCGAGCGGGTCTTCGCGGACCTGCGCGAGGAGTTCATGGACGCCGTCACCCGGCTGCCGCTGTCCACCGTGGAGAAGGCCGGCACCGGCGACCTCGTCGCGCGCACCACGAACGACGTCAACAAGCTGCAGCACGCGGTGCGGTTCGGCGTGCCGCGCGTGCTCGTGTGCATCGTGACGATCGTGCTGACCCTCGTCGCGTCGTTCCTCGCGAGCCCGCTGGTGGCGATCGGCCTGCTCACCGGGGTCCCGCTGATCGTCGTGGCCACCCGCTGGTACCTGAAGCGCGCCACGCCGGGCTACCTGCGCGAGTCGGCCGCGTACGCCACCATCAACGGCTCCATCACGGAGGCGGTCGAGGGCGCCCGCACCACCGACGCGCTGCACCTGGGCGGGCGCGTGCGCCGCCGGATCGACCGCGACCTGCGCGAGGCGTTCGACGCCGAGTCGTACACGCTGGGTCTGCGGCTGCGGCTCATCCCGTCGCTCGACGCCGCGGTCGCGATCGCGCCGATCGTCGTCGTCCTGTGGGGTGGGTGGCTTGTCTCGCAGGACGTCACCACGGTGGGCACCGTCGCCACGATCGCGATGTACGGGCACCAGATGGGCGGCCCGGTCTTCGACCTCGTGTTCTGGCTCGACGAGCTGCAGGTCGCAGCGGTCGCGCTGGCCCGCGTCGTCGGTGTCGGCCTCGTCGGCGCGGACCGCACCGCCGGCACGGCCGTCCCGACGTCGGAGGACGTGCGCGCCCGCGCCGTGCGCTACGCGTACCGCGAGGGGCACGACGTGCTGCACGGCATCGACCTCGACCTGGCCCCGGGCGAACGGCTGGCCGTCGTCGGCCCGTCCGGCGCGGGCAAGTCCACCCTGGGTCGCATGCTCGCGGGCATCCACCCGCCCACCGGAGGGTCGGTCACCGTGGGTGACGTGCCGCTCGTCGAGCTGCCCCTGGAGGACCTGCGCCACCACGTCGCCCTGGTGACGCAGGAGCACCACGTGTTCGTCGGGTCGCTGGCCGAGAACCTGCGACTCGCTGACACGACGGCCACGGACGACGCCCTGTGGGGCGCGCTCGGGGCGGTCGACGCCTCCGGCTGGGCTGCCGCGCTGCCCGACGGGCTCGAGACGGCCGTCGGGTCGGGCGGGCACACGCTCACGCCTGCCCAGGCGCAGCAGATCGCGCTCGCGCGGCTGGTGCTCCTCGACCCGCACACGCTCGTCCTCGACGAGGCGACGTCGCTGCTGGACCCGCGCGCCGCCCGCCACCTCGAGCGGTCGCTCAACGCCGTGCTCACGGGCCGCACGGTGGTCGCCATCGCGCACCGCCTGCACACCGCTCACGACGCCGACCGGGTCGCCGTCGTGGACGGTGGCCGCATCACCGAGATCGGCCCGCACGACGACCTCGTGGCCGCCGGCGGGGACTACGCCAGGCTCTGGCACAGCTGGCAGCACGAGTAACCCTGCCCTCCGCATCGTGCGTGCTGAATTTATACCCCAAACGGGCGGGGGAGGGTAAAATAATCACGCCCGATGTGGGAGACAGGCGGCCGAGGGGTAGGGCGCCGGGG
>NZ_JBSHCR010000026.1:0-20601 GCF_053615895.1 Isoptericola sp. NPDC055881 | reverse complement strand
CTGGGGCCACACTCATAACCCCCCCCCCCCCCCTGGTGGTTGCTTATTTCACCCACACCCCGTCGGTTTGAGGATCAATTCAGCACGCTCGATGTCGTAGACGGCGTCCGTCGGTATCGGTCGCGGGCGCCAGCGTGCCGCCGTGAGCACCGACCGGACCTCGGCCGCGAGACGCCCGCCGCGGGCGTCGCTCCCGGTGTAGCGCCGGACCATCGTGCTGCGGGTGTCGATCCGGTTCTGCCGCCGCCGGTCCACGAAGAGGGCGTCGGGTGCGGAGTGGACGTCGGCGCCGTCGACCTCGACGACGAGCAGCGCCCCGTCCGGCAGGAGCCACGCGAGGTCGACGCGCGCTCGCCAGCCACGCCCGACGATTCTCAGCTGCACGGCGTCGGGCGGGCACCCGAGGTCGAGGCAGGTGATCCGTGCCCACGTCTCCGCCGGTGACTCCGCCCGTCCGTCGGCGTCGTCCCACCACGGCCAGCTCCGGCGGGTGCCACGCCGCCCGGTGGTCAGCCCCCGTGCGACGGCGAGCCCCTCGCGGTCCACCAGCTGCTGCTGCCATGCCGAGTCGATCATCGCGACCGCGTCCAGCCGCGAGAGCGCGGGGACCGCGAGCGCCAGCGAGTCGCGCAGCGGGGCACAGAGGATGCCGTCCACCTCGACCGGGGCGGGCACGAGGATCCGTCGCACCTGGACAGGACCGTCCCCGGTCCGCGGCCGAGCCTTGGGCACAGCGACCTCAGGAACCAGGTCGACGGGAGCGCCCTGCACGCCGTGCAGCACCAGCGAGCCGACACCGACCGCGATCCCGCCGGGGTGCACCAGCGGGCCGAGCAGCGCTGCTCGCCGCCGGCGATGGTCGTAGGACTCCGAGACGGACGACGGCGAGACCGTCCCGGTGTCCAGGACGCCCCGGGCCACGCGGTCCCACTCCTTGCGGTCCAGGCGGCGGGCCACCTGTCCGCGCGTCATCCCGCCTCCGAGGCACTGCCGCAGGGCGAGCAGACCGGCCTGGCGACGTGCGCGCTCCAGCAGCTGTGGTGGCACGGTGGCGGCGGGCCGAGACATGTCCCCAGGACACCAGGGTGCGACCCCACCGCCGTCCGGTCATCCACAGGAAGGCATCGTGCGTGCTGACTTGAGCCTCAAACGGGCGGTTTGAGGATCAGTTCAGCACGCACGATGCAGACGCCGGGTCAGTGGCGGGCGTGCGCCTGGTCCTGGAGGTCGTTCCAGGACTCGAGGGCGTCGGCGAAGTCACGGACGGCGGCGTCGAGGTTCTCCTGAGCGTCGCGGAGGGCGTCGATCCGCTCGTCGACGGCCTCGGTGGTGGTGGGTGCCTCGGCCTGGACCAGGTCGTTTGAGTCCTGCAGCCGCTTGCGCAGACGCTCCCCGGACCGCTTGTCGACGCTCTCCACCTGGGCATGGTTGTCGTCCCAGACGTGCTGGGCGTCGTCGACCAGGTCGGCCAGCCGGTCTCGCGCCTCGTGCCAGCGGGCCCGGTCCTGCTGCGCGACGAGCTGGTCGTGCGACGCCTGCACCCGGTTCGCCGCGGCGACGAGGTCGTCGACCGCTTCCGCGCGGGCGACGCCGGCCTGCGTCTCGTCCGCGGTGGTGTCGCCGGCGAGGTCGCGGGCCTGCTCGATGGCGGCCTCCAGGTCGGTGCGGACCTGCGGGTCCGCGACCCGCCCCTTCGAGTCCTGGAGCACCTGGTCGGCCTGCGTGATCGTGGTCTGCAGCTCCTGCGTGGTGGCGACCGGCGCGGCCGGCGCGGGGTCGAAGCGCTGCCAGGCGAACCACAGCACCACGAGGACCGCACCCAGCACGACGGTCACCCCTACCGCGGTGGACAGCCGCTTCCCCGACGCCATCCGGTCCTCCCTCGTCCGCCGCACCCCGTGCCCTGTGTCGGGGGTGCTTGTCTCGCGTGTGCTGTGCCCGAGACGTCGGCGACGTCCGGGCGACACACACGGTAAGGGGTGGGGACGGCACGTCCGCCCCTCGTGCTGATCGTGCACGGGACTGGTCAAGCAGCGGACGACGTGCTGTCCGGGGCGCGTTCCTGCCCCGCCCGCACGACGCCCTCCCGCGCCGCGCCGTCCTCGTGGCTAGGGTGTGCTGCGTGAGCCATCGGAGCAGCAAGCTGGTCTTGCTCGACACTGCGAGCCTGTACTTCCGCGCCTTCTACGGCCTGCCGGACTCGCTGCGGTCCCCGGACGGCGCGCCCGTCAACGCGGTGCGCGGCCTGCTCGACATGATCGCCTTCCTCGTCACGGAGCACCGGCCGGACCGGCTCGTGGCGTGCTGGGACGAGGACTGGCGGCCGGC
Source organism: Isoptericola sp. NPDC055881 (assembly GCF_053615895.1). Taxonomy (NCBI): domain Bacteria; kingdom Bacillati; phylum Actinomycetota; class Actinomycetes; order Micrococcales; family Promicromonosporaceae; genus Isoptericola; species Isoptericola sp. NPDC055881. The sequence continues at coordinate 18,273 of NZ_JBSHCR010000026.1, read as the reverse complement.
GTTCCGCGTCGAGGCGATCGGCTCGTACAAGCAGCACCGGGTCGCGCGGACCACGCCCGCGGGCGAGCCGGACGTCGAGGAGGTGCCCGACGCGCTCACGCCCCAGGTGCCGGTCATCGTCGACGTGCTGGCCGCGCTCGGCATCGCGCGCGTGGGTGCGCCCGGCCACGAGGCGGACGACGTCATCGGCACCCTGGTCACCCGCGAGGTGGCGCGCAGCGCCGCGACCACGATGCCGATGGCCGGCGTCGCCGGCGCCGTCGGGGTCGTGCTGCCCGCCAGCGTCGACATCGTCACCGGGGACCGCGACCTGTTCCAGCTCGTCGACGACGCCGCCGGCGTGCGCGTGCTGTACCCGGCGCGCGGCGTGCGCGACCCGGACGTCGTCGACCAGGCGCGGCTCGCCGAGAAGTACGGCGTGCCGTCCGGCCAGGCCTACGCCGACATGGCGACGCTGCGCGGCGACCCGTCCGACGGGCTGCCCGGCGTGCCCGGCATCGGGGAGAAGACGGCGGCCAAGTTGCTCGCCGCATTCGGCGACCTGGCCGGCCTCCGCGCGGCCGCCGAGCACGGTGCGAAGGGCCTCACGGCCACCCAGCGCCAGAAGCTGCTCGACGCCGCCGACTACCTCGACGTCGCGCCCACCGTGGTCCAGGTCGCGCGGGACGCCCCCGTCGACGAGGTCGACGACGCCCTGCCGCGGGAGCCGAAGGACCCTGAGGCCTTGGACGCCCTCGCCGAGCGGTGGGGCATCCGCTCCAGCGTGGACCGGGTGCTCGCCGCGCTCACGTCCCGCGCCTGATACCGGCCCCCTGCACCACCGTCAGCAGGCGGCGACCGGCGTCCCCTCGCCGGCCGCCAGGTCGTAGGCCTCCAGGGCCTCGACCTTCTGCGCCGACGGCGACGACGCGTCGAACTCGTGGCCCAGCCACTGGGTGACGAGCGTCCGCGCGACCTCGAGGCCGATGACGCGCTGCCCGAGCGTGAGCACCTGCGCGTTGTTCGACTTCACCAGCCGCTCCACGGAGAACGAGTCGTGCGCCACGGAGGCGCGGACGCCGGGCACCGTGTTCGCCGCCATCGCGACGCCGATCCCCGTGCCGCACACGAGCAGGGCACGGTCCGCGCGCCCGGCGGCCACCTCACGGCCGGCGGCCACGCCGATGTGCGGGTAGTCGGTGTCCTCGGCGGCGGCCACGCCGACGTCGACCACCTGGTCGACCCGCGGGTCCGCCTCCAGCTGCGCGCGCAGCGCCTCCTTGTAGTCGAAGCCGGCCGAGTCCGAGCCGACGACGATGCGCCATCCCATGCGAGCACGTCCTTCCGTGTCCTGGTCCTGTGATCAGTGGTGCGGTGAGTGGGGTCTCGGCCGTGCCGAGCGGGGGGCCGGCGCGGTCAGCGCACGGCGTGCCGTGCGGCGACGGCCTCCACGCAGAGCGCGAACGACACCGCCCCGGGGTCCGGGGTGCCGACCGACCGCTCGGCCAGGGGCCGGGCCCGCCCGACCCGCGGCACGAGGTCCGCCGTGGCCGCCGCCGCACGCGTCGCCTCGGCCGCCGCGGCGCCCCACGCGCGCTCGAGGGCACCGGCGTCGTCGGCGTCCGCGGTGCCGCGCTCGAGCGCGTCCACGAACGGACCGACCGCGTCGAGGAGCGTCTTGTCCCCCGGGCTGGCCTTGCCGAGGTCGCCGAGGGCCGCCAGGTAGTCCCGGCACGCCCGCGCGACGTCGGCGGGCTGCGGCGCGCCGGTGTTGCCGAGCCGGAGACCGGCGGCCCGCAGCCCGGCGCCCCAGAGGACACCCGAGGTGCCGCCCGCGAACTCGGCCCACGCGTCACCGGCCGCCGACAGCACGCCCTGGACGCCCCAGCCGGCGTCCAGCGCACGCCGGGCCGCCGCGAGGCCGTGGTCGATGCCGCGGACCATCCCGCGCCCGTGGTCACCGTCGCCCGCGACGGCGTCGATGCGGCCGAGCTCCTGCTCCGCCTCGTGCACCGCCTCGGCGGCGGCGGTCAGGCCCGCCACCACGACGCGGGCGGCGTCGCGCGACGCGACGTCGCCCTCGACGGGCACGACCTCCTGCGCCAGCTCGGTGAGCTCCTGGTCGACGTCGGTGGCGTCGGCCGCGACGGCGTCACCGCGACGCCACGCGGGCGTGGTCGCGGGGTCGAGCCAGAGCTCGGTGAGCTCGTCGTCGAGCCACGTGACGGTCAGCGAGACCCCGCCCATGTCGAGGCTCGTGACGAGCTCGCCGAGCTCGGGCGCGACCAGCGTCAGGCCCGCCTCCCGCAGCAGGGGAGCCACCGAGGCCCACAGCACGAACAGCTCCTCGTGCGACGTCGAGCCCAGCCCGTTGAGGACCACCGCGGCACGACCGTCCGAGCCCGCCGGGCGCTCGGCGAGGACGCGCTCCACCAGCAGCCGCGCCATCTGGGGCGCGCGCAGCGCGGGGACGTCCTCGAGGCCCGGCTCCCCGTGGATGCCCAGGCCCAGCCCCATGGCGCCCTCGGGCACCGTGAAGTGGGGCTCGTCGGCGCCCGGGAAGGTGCAGCCGGAGAAGGCCAGGCCGATCGTCGTCGTACGGGAGTTCGCCCGCTCCCCGACCCGGACGACCTCGTCGAGGTCGAGGCCGCGCTCGGCCGCGGCGCCCAGCATCTTGAAGACGACGAAGTCGCCCGCGATGCCGCGCCGGCGATGCCCCTCGGCGGCGTCCGCCGACGCGACGTCGTCGGTCACCACGAGCTGGCGCGCCGGGATGCCCTCGGCCTCCAGTCGCTCCCCCGCCAGGCCGAAGTTCATGACGTCGCCCGCGTAGTTGCCGTACGTGAACACGACACCGCGCCCGCTGTGCGCGAGCCGGCCCACCGAGTAGGCCTGGGCGGTCGAGGGGGACGTGAAGATGTTGCCCACCACCGCGCCGTCCGCGAAGCCGGGGCCGACCAGCCCCATGAAGGCCGGGTAGTGGCCCGATCCTCCGCCGACGACGACGGCGACCTTGCCCGCCGTCGACCGACCGCGGCGCACGACGCCGCCCGGGACGGCCCGGACGAGGTCCGCGTGCAGGTCGGCGAACCCGGTGACGGCGTCGGCGGCGAACTCGGCGGGGTCGTCGAAGATCCGGGTCATCGTGCCTGCACCTCGCTCAGCAGGTCCGCCATCGCGTCGTAGGAGCGCTGCGCGTCTGCCTCGCGGTCCTGCTCGGCGACGTCGTGGGTCTCCAGCTCCAGGACGTACGTCCCGGCGAAGCCACCGTGCTCCAGCGCTGCCATCACGCCGGCGAAGTCGACCTGGCCGCGACCGATCCCCAGGTTGAGGTTGCCCGGGACGGCGTCGCGCAGGTGGACCCGCTCGACACGGGCCGCGTGCCGCTCCGCCCACGCGACGACGTCCTCGTCGGAGGCGACGACGTGCGAGGTGTCGAGCAGCAGGCCGATCACCTCCGGGCCGAGCTCGTCGAGGACACGGTCGGCGCGAGCCACCGTCCACGCGAAGCGGCGGTGGTGGAGCACCTCCACCAGCAGCCGGACGCCGTGCTCGGCGCAGAGGTCCGCCACCCGCCGGAGGTTCTCGGCGATCCGCGCGAGGTCGGCGTCCTCGTCCTGGTACGGCTCCCCGGACTGCCCGCCCGCGGGGAGGATGAGCGCCGCACCGGTCGCCGCCGCGAGCCGCACCAGCGGCAGCGCCGTCGCGGCCAGGGTCTGCGGGTCGAGCGCCGGGTCGTTGAGCGGCCCGACGTCGGCGTTCACCGCACCGGCGCGCAGCCCGTGCCGCGCGAGCGTGGCGGCGTAGGCCTCGACGTCGCCCTCGAACGGGACCGGCACGTGGTCGCAGACCCCCGGCAGGGCGCCGAGGTCGACCTCCTGGGCCCCGGTGCCCGCGATGAGGCGCACGGCCTCCTCGAAGGGCCGGAACCGGAAGGTGATGGTCGAGATGCCGATGCGTCGCGCGGTCGCAGGCGCTGCGGTGGTGCTCATGGATCCTCCGTCCGCTCGTCGTCGCCGTCAGGCGATGTACGAGCCGCCGTTGATGTTCTGGGTCGTGCCGGTGAGGTACGAGGCGTCCTCGCTGGCGAGGAACGCGATCAGCGCCGCGATGTCGTCGGGGGTGCCCTGCCGCCGCAGCGGGACGGACGCGGCGAGTCGCGCCTCGTTCTCGGCGTCGGTCGCGCCGGCGCGGATGTCGGTGTCCACCACGCCCGGGCTGATCGAGTTGACGGTGATCCCGTAGGGCGCCATCTCGCGGGCCAGGGACCGGGTGAGGCCGAGCACGCCCGCCTTCGCGGCGGAGTACGGCGTCTTGGAGAAGACGCCGCCGCCCTGCTGGGCCGAGACGGACGACATGGTGACGATGCGCCCGTAGCCGCCGTCGATCATGGCGGGGAGGAACGCCTGGCAGGCGAGGAACGTCCCCGTGAGGTTGATGTCGACGACGCGCCGCCACTCGGCGAGGTCGACCTCCAGGAACGGCACCGGCGAGGCGACGCCGGCCACCGTGGCGAGTGCGCCGACGGGCGGCAGGTCTGACGCGGCGACGACGGCCGCGGCGGCGCGCACCGACTCCTGGTCGGTCACGTCCACCCCGAGGCCGAGCGCGGCCACGCCGTGGTCCTGCGCCAGGGTGTCGGCGGCGGACTTCGCGCCGGTCTCGTCCAGGTCGAGCAGGACGACGGCCCAGCCCTCGACGGCGAAGCGGCGCGCGGTGGCGAAGCCGATGCCGCGCGGGGACGCGGCGCCGGTGACGACGGCCGTGCGGGGGCCGACTCCGGTCTGGAAGCTCATGGGAAGGTCCGTTTCTGTGGAGGGTGGGGGGTGCGGCCGGTCAGGCGCGGGACGCGACCGGGTCCGCGGCCTGCGGGCTGCGGGTGCTGCCCGGCTCGTCCGGGGTGCTCGCCGCGAGGGCGGCGGCGGTGGCGCGCTCGGCCTCCGCACGCCGGGCGGGCCCGTACGTCTCGGGCGTGACGAGCGCGGCGACCAGACCGATCGCGCCGTAGCCCATGAACAGGACGGCGGGCCCGGCCCAGCCGAAGACCTCGTACAGCGAGACGGCCCAGAAGGCGGTGAACCCGGAGACGACGGCCGCGAGCTGGTAGGCCAGGGACGCCCCGGAGGAGCGGGTCTCGGTCGAGAACAGCTCGGCGAACCACGAGCCCTGGGTGCCGGCGAGCGAGTTGTGGCAGAAGGCGAACGCGATGGCGAAGACGGCGATCACCATGCCGACCTGGCCGGTGTTGACCATGAGGAACATCGGCACGCCGAAGGCGAGCATGAGGGTGGTGCCGAACAGGTACACGGGCCGGCGGCCGACACGGTCGGTGAGGCCGCCCCACAGGAGCGTGGCCGGGAGCCCGAGCAGCGCGGCCACCACGATCGCGAGGATGGTGTGCGGGCGGGTGGCGAGGCCGTTGCTCTCCACGTACGAGGTCACGTAGGTGATCGACACGGCGTAGCCCGCCGTCTCCGCCACGCGCAGCCCGAAGGCGCGCACGAGGTTGCGCCAGTCCTGCCGGATCACGGTGACCAGCGGGTTCTTCGCGAGCGTGCCCTGGTCCTTCGCCTCCTCGAACTCCGGCGACTCCTCCACGCGGAGCCGGATGTACATGCCGGCGAGGATCAGCACGGAGCTCAGCAGGAACGGCACGCGCCACGCCCAGTCGCCCGGCAGGCCCGCGCTCCCGAGGAACGCGAGGTTGGCCAGGAGGAGGCCGAGGGGGAAGCCGGCCTGCGGGATGGCGGTGTACGCGCCCTTGCGGCGCCACGGGGCGTGCTCGTACGTCATGAGGATCGCCCCGCCCCACTCGGCGCCGAACGCGAGCCCCTGGATCACGCGCACGATCACCAGCAGGACCGGCGCGAGGACACCCACGCTCGCGTAGGTCGGCAGGGCGCCGATCGCGACGGTGGCGAGTCCCATGACCAGCAGGGACGTGACCAGGACCGGCTTGCGACCCACCTTGTCGCCGAGGTAGCCGCCGATGATCCCGCCGAGCGGGCGGGCGGCGAAGCCGATGCCCAACGTGGCGAACGACAGCAGCAGCCCCGTCGTGGGGTCGCTCTCGGGGAAGAACACGTGGCCGAAGTACAGGGCCGCCGCCGTGCCGTACCCGATGAAGTCGTAGTTCTCCACGGTGGTGCCCACCGCGCTGCCGATCGCCACGCGGAGCTTGTGGCGCGTCCCGAGCACCGGGGTGCCGTCCCCCGGAGCCGTCGTCGTCGATGTCATCGCATCTCCCTTGATGGAGCCCTCGTCGGTGAGTGGTGTTCTACTGTTAACAGTAGAACACAGGAACCATGCAACCCCACGTGGAGACTTGTCAAGGCCTGCCGCACGGCACCAGGCCCGACGACGACGTCGTGGCAGGTCAGGCGCGAAGGTGCAGGTTCAGCGGTGTCGGACGGGCACGGCGTCCTCCGGGGTCAGACGGCGGCGTGGTCGCGCATCCGCGCGACGATGCGGCTGGCGGCGTCGCTCATGTGCGTCCGGAGGAAGTCGGCTCCCCCGGAGGCGTCGCCGGCCGCGACGAAGGCGACGAGCGGCGCGTGCCGCTCGTACGCCATGTTGTGCAGGGCCGTCTCCGGGCCGGCCGCGGTGACCGCCGCCCGGGTGAGGCCGGAGACGGACCGCCACCCGTGGACGAGCGTCTCGTTGCCGCTGAGCTCGCACAGGAGCTCGTGGAACGCGAGGTCGGCGTCGACCTGCGCGGCGAAGTCACCCTCCGTGCGCTGCATCGCCTCCAGCGCCTCGCCGAGGCGTACCGCGGCGGCCGCGTGGTCGGCACGCTCGCACACCAGCTCGAGGGCCAGGCTCTCCAGCGCACGGCGGACCGCGAAGATGTCGTCGACCTCGCGCTCGGAGACGACCCGGACGGAGAGCCGCCCGCGCGCGTCCGCGGAGACGAGCCCCTCCTGCTGCAGGTGCCGCAGGGCCTCCCGCAACGTGCCGCGGCTGACGCCGAGAGCCTCGCTGAGGTCGACCTCCGCCAGGTGGGTGCCCGGGGGCAGGTCACCGGCGCTGATCGCCAGCCGCAGCCGGTCGAGGATCATCTCGCGCCGCGTCTGCGACGCGATCGACCCCAGCGCGCTCAACGAACCCTTCGACCCACCCGGCATAGGGCAAGCCTACGGTCGCCGCGTCGGCCCCCGAGCGCTCAGGGCTGGAAGACGCAGAACTCGTTGCCCTCGGGGTCGGCCATCACGGTCCAGCGGATCTCGTCGTCCTGCGGCCGCAGGACACGTGCGCCCCGCGCCACGAGGTCGTCGACGGTGACGCCCTCGTTCAGCGTGACGTCCCAGTGCCAGCGGTTCTTGACCGTCTTCGGCTCGGGCACCGGGACGAAGTCGAACGACTCGAAGGGCACACCGGCTCCGCGGTCCAGGTAGGCGTAGCCCGCGTCGTCGTCCCAGGTCACGTCCCCGCCGAGCAGGCCGTGCCAGAACTCCGTCACCACCCGGTAGTCCGCGCAGTCGACGACGACGTCCTTGAGCCGGTAAGCGGGCACCTCGCCGTAGGTGAAGACGCAGAACTCACCGGCCTCGGGGTCGGCCAGCGTCGTGTAGTGGAACCGACCGGGCTCGCTCAGGCGCGGCCTATCGGGGAACTCGTCGAGCGACCGGGCGCGCACGTCCGGGTGCACGCGGTGCTTGACGGTCTTCGCCTCGGGCACGGTGTTCACCCACACCGTCCGCTCCGGCACCGGCTCGGGGCCCGGGTCACGCAGCACGGCGTCGCCGTCGTCCAGCAGCTCCATGCGCAGCCCCAGCGTCTGCGCCCAGAACGCCCCCAGCACCTCCGCGTCCACCGCGTCGACGCAGAGCGAGTTGAACGTCACCAGACTCATGGCGCCGAGCCTAGAACGTTGTGGGTACGAAATCGGCGGGAATTCGCTCGCGAATTCCCGCCGATCTCGTACCCACAACCCGGGCCGGGGTCAGCCGGTGTTCTGCAGGCCCGCGGAGACGCCGTTCACGGTGAGCAGCAGCAGGTGCTGCCAGCGGTCCTTGTGGCCGCCGTCCACCCACTCGCCGTCGTCCACGGTGAGCCCCTCGCTGACGCCGTGGCTGCGCAGCGCGCGCAGGGCGCGGACCTGCAGCAGGGAGAGGGCGTCGACGTATGGGGACCGCAGCTGCACGGCGCGGCCGAGCACGCGCCGGTTGGCGAGGGGCCACTCGTTGCCCGTGACGCGCAGCACCCACTCGCGGGTGAGCTGCAGCTCGCCGAGCACGAGCTGCGCGAGGTCGTCGCGGTCGCCGAGCGCGAGGTACTGCGCGGCGATGTCCTCCTGCGTCTTGGCGAGTCCCATCTCGACGGTGTCGAGCAGCGTCGTGAACAGGGGCCACTCGCGGTACGCCGCCTGCAGCTCCTCGAGGCCGCCCTCCTCCTCGCCGCGGGCGCGCAGCGCCGTGCCGAGGCCGAACCAGCCCGCGAGGTTGATCCGGGCCTGCGACCAGGAGAACACCCACGGGATGGCACGCAGGTCGTCGAGCGAGTTGACCGACAGCCCGCGCTTGGCGGGGCGGGAGCCGATCGGCAGCAGGCCGACCTCCTCCAGCGGCGTCACCTGCGCGAACCACTGCGGGAAGCCTTCCGACCGCACGAGGCCGTGGAAGGCGGCGCGCGACGTGGCGTCGAGGGCGTCGGCGAGCGGCGCGAACCGCTCCCGGGCCTCGGCGTTGCGCTTCTCGACCGTCGGCGCGGAGGCGAGGAGGGTCGCCGCGGCGACCTGCTCGATGTGGCGCGCGGCGATCGTCGGGTCGCCGTAACGGGCGAGGATGACCTCGCCCTGCTCGGTGAGCTTGAACCGGCCGTCCACCGAGTGCGGCGGCTGCGCGAGGACGGCGCGGTTCGCCGGGCCGCCGCCGCGGCCGAGGGAGCCGCCCCGGCCGTGGAACTGGGTGAGCGTGATGTCGTGACGCTGCGCCCAGTCGGCGATGCGGGACTGCGCCTTGTGCAGGGCGAGGGTCGCGGCGACCGGGCCGACGTCCTTCGACGAGTCGGAGTAGCCGAGCATGACCTCGACGCGGCGGCCGTTCTCCGCGAGGCGCTTCTGCACCTCGGGGAACTCCAGCACCGCCTCGAGGATGTCGACCGAGTTCTCCAGGTCGTCGAAGGTCTCGAACAGCGGGACGGCGTCGATGACGGGGGCGTCGTCGGAGCCCTCGAAGGCGAGCGCGGCGAGCCGGTACACGGCCGCCAGGTGCTCGGGGGCCTGCGTGAACGACACGATGTAGCGACGGGCGGCGCGGATGCCGAACCGCTTCTGCACGGCGCCGAGGGCGCGGTAGGTGTCGAGCACCTCGACGGTGCGCTCCGACAGGTCCCCGTCGAGGCCCTTCTCCTCGATCTCGGCGAGGGCCGCGGCGTGCACCTGGGAGTGCTGGCGCACCTCCAGCTCGGCGAGGTGGAACCCGAAGGTCTGCACCTGCCAGACGAGCTTCTGCAGGTCGCCGTACGCCGCCCGCGGCGCGCCCGCCTCGACGAGCGACCGCTGCACGACCTCGAGGTCGGCGACGAGCTCCTCCGGGGTGCGGTACGCGAGGTCGGCGTCGCGGCGGCGCGTCGCGGCGACGCGACCGGCGACGGCGAGCACGGCGGCGCGGTGCGGCTCGTTCGGCGAGTCGGCGGCCGCGCGGGTCACGAGCTCGTCGGACAGCTGGCGCATCCGCTGCCACAGCGTCTTGAGCTCGGCCGACGCCGGCGTGCCGTCCTCGTCGAGGGTGAGCTTGCGGCCGGTCTCGACCGTCGCCTTCTCGAGCGCGCCCAGCGCGTGCTCGGCGGCCAGGGTCGCGGCCTGGCGGGTGACCTCGGCGGTGACGTTCGGGTTGCCGTCGCGGTCGCCGCCGATCCAGGAACCCAGGTGGACGAACGGGCGCGCGACGGGCGGCACGCTGCCGGCCTCGCCGTCGAGCAGCCAGTCGTCCAGGCGGCGGTACACCTCGGGGAACGTGGTGAACATGGTGGCGTCGAAGACGCCCATGGCGGTCTTCACCTCGTCGAGCACCGACGGCTTGTGCGCGCGGATGGGCGAGGTGCGCCACATGGTGTCGATCTCGGCGAGGAGACGACGCTCGTTCTCCGCGAGCGTCGTGCCGCCGGGGCGCATGGTGTCGCGGTCGGCGATCAGCGTCGAGATGCGGCGGACCGCGCCCGAGACGGCACGGCGGCGCGCCTCCGTGGGGTGCGCGGTCAGCACCGGACGGAACTCGATCTCGCCCAGGCGGCGCAGGGCCTCGTCGCGGCCCACCTCCTCCGCGAGCTGCGTGAACGCCTGCGGCAGGGAGTCCTCGATGACGACGTTCCCCGCGGCGTCCGACTCGCGCGCCCGCAGCACGCGGACGCGGTGGAACTCCTCCGCGAGGTTCGCCAGGTGGAAGTAGCAGGTGAAGGCTCGTGCCACCTGCTCGGCGCGGTCCGGCGTGAAGCCGGCCACGACCTCGGCAGCCTCCGCCAGCGTCGCACCGCCGTCGTCCGCCCCGTACGCGCGGATGGTCAGGCCGCGCAGCTTCTCGACGTCGTCGAGCAGGCCCTGCCCGCCGGCCTCTTTCAGCACGGTGCCGAGCAGCCCGCCCAGCAGGCGGATGTCGTCGCGCAGGGGGTCGGGCATCTCGTGGCGTGCCACCACGCGCTCGATCGAGCCGGTGGATCCCAGGTTCTCGCTCACGGTTCTAGAGGGTAAGCCGTCTCGCGGTCCGGGCGTCGGCGCGTCCGTCAGGTGACCCTGCACGGCGGGTCCGCGAGGCGGCTCAGCCCACCCAGGCGGGGTCGGCGAGGAGCTCCTGCAGCTCGTTGACCAGCCGTGCCGTGTGGAAGCCGTCGGCCACCGCGTGGTGGACCTGGACGGCGAGCGGGAGGAGCACGCGGCCGTCCCGCTCCACGTAGCGCCCGAGCGTGAAGATCGGCGCCAGGTGCCGCCACGCGTCCCGGATGTGCAGCGTGAACCCGGTGAACGACGCCCACGGCAGGCTCGACACGTCGAACGAGGCGGCCGGCGGCGCACCCTGCGGAAAGAAGTCCGTCGCCCGGGAGTGCTCCGCGAGCAGGGGCGCGGCGGCAGCGTGGAACGTGCCGAAGTCGGGGTCGTACGGGGTCCACACGCACGCGAACGTCTCGCGGTCGGGGTTGAGCACCGTGAACGCCGGGTGCACCATCGGCCAGACGGCGGGGGCGCCGTCGTCGTCGAGGCACATCCGGAACTCGTCGTGGCGGTTGACCACCGTCGCGAGCGCCCAGACCTGCGCCACGTACGTCTTGCGCGACGAGCGGCGCAACGCCGCGGCGAACGCGGTGACGTCCAGCTCCACCGTCATCGCGTACGTGCACGGCGACGCCTGGAGATAGTGCTCGAAGTGCTGTCGGCGCGGCCACGTCGACAGGTCGACGGGGACAGGGGCGGGGGTGTCCATGCGGGCATCGTCGCAGCCGTGGGGCGCCAGACCGCAGCCCTTTTCCTCCCGGCCTCGGCCGTGGTCCCGGGAGTCCTGGTCCGGCCCCCCGAGTCAGAAGGAGCCGGTGACCGTCCCGCCCACCCCTACGCCGACGAGGACGAGCAGGCACTGGGCGGCCAGGAGCACCACACCTCGGGCGGTGACGCGCCACCGGGCGGCCCCGTCGTCCAGCAGCGGTGCGTCACCCACCCAGAGCTCGGAACCCGTGACGACGAGCAGCCCGGGTCGCCCGCGGACGACGACGACCTGCGTGCCCCACTGCTCGCCCGGCACGCGCGCCCGCCAGAGCCGTGCCCCGTGCAGGCCGACCTCGCGGCGCCCGAGCACGGTGGTGGCGGTGAGCGTGTCGTCCTCGATCCGCGCCAACGCGGACGAGACGACCGGGAGCGCCAGCCACGGGAGGGCGGCGACCGTCAGCGCGACGAGCAGGGTCGCGACCTGCGGCAGCCACGCCGAGCTGGAGCCGCTGGCGTCCGGCGCCGCACCGAGCCAGGTGTCCCGGGTCGCCCGCGCCGCGACCGCCGACACCACCGCGAGGACCGGGAGCACCCGCCCGGCGACCACGAGCCCCCGCGCGACGAGGTAGCGCACGCCGGGCCGGTCGTCGGCCACGGCGTCTGCGCTCAGGTGTCGCGGCGGCCGGGTCATGGTCGACGAGCGTAGACCGCCCCACGGAACGGCCCCGGACCCGGGCCCGGCCGTGACCCCGTCATCGTTACCCTCCGTGTGCGGCGGTCCGGCCGCGGCACGACGACGAACGGGGCGAGCACGATGACGAAGGTGTACGCGGTCAGCGACGTGCACGGCTACCGCGACGTCCTGGTGCGCGCCCTGGCCGACGAAGGGCTCACGGACGCCGACGGGCGGTGGGCCGGCGCCGACGCCAGGCTCTGGTTCCTCGGGGACTACCTGGACCGCGGACCGGACGGCGTGGGCGTCATCGACCTCGTCCGGGCGCTGGTCGACGAGTCCGAGGGGGCCGTCGGCGCGCTCCTGGGCAACCACGAGGTGCTGGCCCTCGGCATGCGGACGTTCGGCGCGACGGAGGTCCCGCCCCCGGGCGAGCCCGGGCGCAGCTTCGCCCGCTCCTGGGGCCGCAACGGCGGCCGGCCGGGCGACCAGGCGCGGCTGACCGACGACCACGTCACCTGGCTGCGCACCCTGCCCATGGCGGCCCGCGACGCCGGTGCCCTCCTCGTGCACTCCGACACCCTCGCCTACCTCGAGTGGGGCCGGACCCTCGACGACCTCGTCGCCGCCGGCCGGGACCGGCTCGCGAGCGACGACCTCGCGGTGTGGTGGGAGACGTGGCGGCTCCTCACGTCGCGCGCCGCCTTCCGCGGGGAGGACGGCCCCCGGGCCGCGCGCGAGCTGCTCGACCAGCTCGGCGGCGACCGCGTCGTGCACGGTCACAGCATCGTCGCGGAGATGCTCGGGCGCCCGTACACCGACATCACCGAGCCGCTGTCCTACGCGGACGGGCGGGCGCTCGCCGTCGACGGCGGCATCTACGAGGGCGGACCCTGCCTGGTCGCCCGGCTGGCCTGACCTCGCGTCACAGCGGTGCGGAGGCCAGCGTCTCGCCGCCCGACCGCGCGGTATCGGCCCGCGCGATCTCGACCCGCGCGATGCGGTCGAGCGGCACCGCGGAGGACGCGCCCAGGCCGGTGGCGGACGTGCCCTCCCCCGCCCAGGTCGCGGCGACGGTGCGTCCGCCGTCGCGGTCGACGACGACGAGTGCGTACGTGACCGGTTCCGCCGGGTCGTAGGCACCCGGACGAGGCGGGTAGGTGCAGCTCCACTCCAGGCTCGTGCCCCACGGTCGCGCCGTCGCGGTGAGGGAGGCCCGCACGTCGACCGCGCCCACCGGCTCGAGGTCCACGGCCACGGACTGCGCGGCCGGCGCCGGGGAGGACGTCGTCGGCACCGGGTCCGCGCCGCCCGGGTCCAGCGCCAGGCCCGCACCGACACCGCCCACCAGCAGCGCCGACGCCGCCACCGCGACGAGCGTCCGCCGGCGCCGCCGCGAGCGCCGGGCCGCCCCCACCAGGCCGGCGAATGGCACGACCTCGGCGGGCGCCTCGCGCGGGTCGAGGGCGAGCGCGTGCTCCGGAGGCACGGAGGCGAGCAGCCCGGGCACGCCGGCCAGCTCGGCGACCGCGGCACGGCAGTCGTCGCAGCCGGCCAGGTGCTCCTCGAGCTCTCGCCGGTCGGCCGGGCCCAGCGCGCCCAGCACGTACGCGGCGTCCCACTCCCGGTACGGGTCGGTCGGCGCGGTCATGGCGTGACCCCCTTCTCCTGCAGCGCGAGGCGCAGCGCGCGCAGGGCGTAGTGCATGCGGGACTTCACGGTGCCGGGCGGGACGTCGAGCTCGTCCGCCAGCTCGGCGACCGACCGCCCCCGGTAGTAGGCGCCCACGACGACGGCGCGGTGCTCGGCCGACAGGTCGGCGAGCGCGTCGGCGACGAGCCAGGCGTCGAGGACGGCTTGCGTCCGGTCGGGCTCGGCCGGCTCGGGCAGGTGGCCGGTGGTGCGCTCGCGGGCGTGCCGCGCGCTGCGGAGCTGGTCGACCACGAGGTGGCGCGCCACGGTGAACAGCCAGGCGCGCACGGAATCCTCCGGCCGTTCGAGCACCTCGGGGTGCCGCCACAGCCGCAGCAGCGACTCCTGCACGACGTCCTGCGCGTCGGCGCCGTCCGGCACGAGGCGCGCCACGAACCGTTGCAGGTCGGGCGCGTGCGCGGCGTGGATCGCCTCGAGCAGCGCCTCGTCGGCACGGGAACGGGGCGTCACGACGCGCGCTCCAGGTGCAGGGAGAACTCGACCGAGCCGTGGTCGTCGACGCGGACGAACCCGAGCGCGGGCGGGGTGACGCCGTGGTCGGCGAACGTCACCGGCGCGCTGCCCACGACCTGGACGCCGCCGTCGTCGCCCGCGACCTGCGCCGGGAGCACGACGTCCCGTGTCACGCCGTGCACCGTCAGCTCGCCCGTCAGGTCGACGTCGGTGGCGCCCGCCGTCAGCCGCACCGGCTCGGTGAGGGTGAAGCTCGCGGTCGGGAACGTGCCCACGTCCATCACGCTGCCACGGAAGTACGCGTCCCGCGGGGGCTCGTCGGTCGCGATGCTCGCGACGTCGACGTGGACCTCGCCGGCCGTCAGCGTGCCGCCCTCGACCGTCACCTGCCCGGTCACCTGGTCGGTGCGCCCGGTGACGGTGGCGTCCGCGCCCCGCAGCACCTCGTGCACGCGGTAGCCCGCGGTCGAGCCGGCCGCCACGTCCCACGTGCCGTCGAGCGCCGCAGGGTCGCCGAGCGGCGCCCCCGACGCGGAGAGCGCGGGTACGGCGGCCGCCGCCCGGTTGACGTGGTCGGCGTACAGCCCCGGGCCGACGAGCACCGCGGCGCCACCGAGCACGACGAGCCCCGCACCTGCCCCGACCAGCACCTTCGTCCGCCTGCGCACGACCGGCTCCTCCCGCCGGGCCGCGCCCGCCGCGCGGCCCCTACCTGGAACTCCTACCTGGCACGACGAGGCAGGTGCCGCGGAGGTTCAGACCGCCTTCGCCTGAACCGCGGGGGCGGCGGTCTCGTCGTGCCTCGTAGGTGCACCCGAACCGGAGGAGACATCATGCGCACCACGAGCAGGCTGGCGGCCCTGGCCGCGACGGCGACGCTCGCCACGACCCTCGCCGCGTGCAGCGGGGGCGGCGGGGGCTACGGGGGCGGCGGCGACACGGGCTCGTCGACCGACACCACGACGGAGTCCTCCGCGGCCGGGGGTGGGTCCGGCTCCGCCGCCCTGTCCACGGCGGACAGCGACCTCGGCGAGATCGTCGTCGACGGCCAGGGCATGACCGTGTACTACTACACGCCTGACAAGAAGGGCTCGGGGAAGAGCGCGTGCACGGACGAGTGCCTCGCCGCGTGGCCCCCGGTGCACGCCGCCGGCGGCACGCCGAAGGTCGAGGGCGTGACGGCGGAGGTCGGCACGATCACCGGCAACGACGGCGAGCCCCAGGTGACCCTCGACGGCCGTCCCGTCTACCTGTACGCGGGCGACGGCGCGCCGGGCGACGTCACGGGCCAGGGCCTCCAGGACATCTGGTGGGTGGTGGCCCCGGACGGCTCCGAGATCACGACCGCGGCCGGGTCGGGAGGAGGCGGCGGGTACTGACGCGGGCGGGGACGCGGACGGACGCGGCGGGGCGCGCCGGCGGTCAGCTCGCGGCGTACGCGCCCTGCCACACGGTGTCGAAGGGCGTCCGGGCGGCGACGCGCGCCTCGATGCCCTGCGTCACCATGTCCTTGGCGACGCGGACCGCGTCGGGCACGTCGGCGCCCTTGGCGAGCTCGGCGGTGATGGCGGCGGCGAACGTGCACCCCGCGCCGGAGACGCGCTCCTCACCCACCTTGGGCGCCGCGAGGACGGTGACGTCCTCGCCGTCGAACAGGACGTCGACGGCGTCGGGGCCCGGCAGCTCGACGCCGCCCTTGGCGACGACGTACCGGGGGCCGCGGCCGTCGGCGAGCCGGGCGTGGATGCGTCGCGCGGCCTCGACCAGCTCGTCGACGGAGGTGATGTCGTCCATGCCGGCGAGCGTCTTGGCCTCGAACAGGTTCGGCGTGACCACGGTGGCCAGCGGCAGGACGCGCTCGCGCAGCGCCGTGTCGGTGTCGAGGGCGGCGCCGGGCTCCTGCCCCTTGCAGATCAGGACGGGGTCGAGGACGACGTGCCGCCACGGCTGCGACTCGAGCGAGCGGGCCACGACGTCGATGGTCGCGGGCGTGCCGAGCATCCCGACCTTGACCACGTCCAGGGCGTGCGTGGACGTCGCGGCCTCGAACTGGTCCGCGATGACCTGCGGGTCGACGGGCACGAACCGGTGGCCCCAGTCGTGCTTCGGGTCGAACGAGACGATGCAGGTCAGCGTCCCGACCCCGTAGGTGCCGAGCTGCTGGAAGGTCTTGAGGTCGGCCTGGATACCGGCCCCTCCCGTGGCCTCGGAACCGGCGATGACGTACGCGAGCGGCGGCGTGGTGCTCATGGTGGGCCAGCCTACGACGGTGTCGCCGGCTGTCCGTAGGGTGGGCGCATGAGCGTGAAGATCGGGGCCCACGTCGACCGTTCGGACGTCGTCGCGCAGGCGGCGGAGATCGGGGCCGAGGTGGTGCAGGTGTTCCTCTCCGACCCGCAGGCGTGGAAGGTGCCGCCGTTCGACGACTCCGCCCACCCCGGTGGCGCGGCGGCGTTCCGCGAGGAGACGGCCGCCGCGGGGCTGGAGGTGTACGTGCACGCCCCGTACGTCATCAACGTGGCGTCCACGAACAACCGCATCCGCATCCCCAGCCGCAAGCTGTTGCAGCAGATCATGACCGGGGCCGGGGAGATCGGCGCGAAGGGTGTCGTCGTGCACGGCGGGCACGTCACGGCGAAGGACGACCCGGACGTCGGTTTCGACAACTGGCGCAAGGCGATCGACGCCCTCGAGACCGACGTGCCCGTCCTCATCGAGAACACGGCGGGCGGTGACTTCTCCCTGGCGCGCCGGCTCGACCGTCTCGAGCAGCTCTGGGCCGCGGTGATGCGGGCGAACGGCGCCGAGAACGTCGGCTTCACGCTCGACACCTGCCACGCCTGGGCGGGCGGGATCGACCTGGCGACCGCCGTCGACGACATCCGCGCGATCACCGGCCGCATCGACCTCGTGCACGCCAACGACTCGCGCGACACCGCCGGGTCGGGGGCGGACCGCCACGCGCACTTCGGCGAGGGCAACATCCCGCCCGAGCTCCTCGTCGGCGTCGTGGCCGCGGCGGGCGCCCCCGTCGTCTGCGAGACGCACGGCGACATGGGCCCGGACATCGCCTGGCTGCGCGAGCGCCTGGCCGCCTGACCCCCTACGTCCGGCCCGGGCCCGACCTACGGCTGACTCAGGGCTGACCTCAGTCCTGACCTCGGGGCTGACCTCAAGGGCTGCCCTCAGGGGCTGCCCTCGGAGGCTGTCCTCAGGGGCTGTGGACGACGCCCGACCTTCCGCCTTCCGGTTCGCGAGCATGCGTGCATGGACGACATGCCGCTCGACCCGGACCGTATCCAGCGCGCCGCGAACCCGCTCTGGGTCCCCGCCACCGACCCGTACCTCGATCCCGACATCGACGACGCCGAGGCCGGACCCGGCGCCCCGCGCGTGCGCCGCCGGCGAGGTCCTACCCTGCCGGAGGACGGACTCGCGGTCGTGGCGGCGGGCGCGATCCGGCTGGAGACCGCCCGCCGCGGCCTGTCGCAGCAGGACCTCGCCCTGCACCTCCACCTCTCCCGCTCGGCCGTCTCCGCACGGTTCACCGGCCAGGTCGCCTGGTCGCTGGACGACGTCGGCCGGATCGCCATGCTGTACGGGTGCGCGGTCATGGACCTCCTGACCGAGGCGCCGCGCTCCCGATCACCCTGGTGAGCGCCTCACGCGCTTCCTAGTGACCCCCCCCACGCGCATCCTCCACGTCCCCGGGGCGCCGCCGACCCCCGTCTGCCCGTGCCGCACACGACGACCACGACGACCCACAGCGACCACGACCGCCGCCGGAGTACTTGTCTTTTCACGTCCTATCGGCGAGGCGCCCAGATCGACCGCCCCACAGGCACCGATCCGGCCTACCTGGAGAATTCCGCGCAGGAGGACCCGCTCGCGGTAAGAGCACGTCGATCCCGCGGGGCGGGACGATCCTGCCCAGCCGGAGTCGTTCCAGGACACCGGCAAGGTCCGGCATCGGACGGCGTGGACCGGGGCTGCAACATGCGTGCTGACTTGTTCCTCAAACCGCCGGTTTGAGGAACAAGTC
>NZ_JBSHCR010000025.1:5500-59874 GCF_053615895.1 Isoptericola sp. NPDC055881 | reverse complement strand
GTCCTCATTCGGGCGGAATGAGGACCAAGTCAGCACGCTCGTTGCCTCAGGGGCGGTCAGCGTCAGCGGTGGCGCGGCCACGGGAACGGCCCCGGGCCGTCCCAGCCGCCGTTCCCCTTCCCGCCGCCGTTCCCGTTCCCGTGACCGTTCCCGTGGCCGTTCCCGTGGCCGTTCCCGTGGCCCGGGTGCTCGCCGCGGCCGGCGCGGTAGACCTGCACCGTGGCCGGGCGGGGGCCGCGCCACGCACCGGCCGGCGCGGCCTCGCCCTCGGCGAGGTAGTCCGGGAAGTAGGAGTTCGGCGCGTCGAAGGTGCCGTCCTCGCCGGGGTGCTGGACGTTGACGTAGACCATCTGGTCGCGCGAGTCGACCACCGGTCCGCACGTCTCCGCGTCGCGCGGCACGGACAGGAACTGCTCCACCCGGCCGCGCTGGCGCCCGGTCAGCGTCACCTTGAACAGCCCGTCGCACTTCTGGATGGTCGACGGCGCGCCGTCCGTGGAGATCCACAGGTTGCCGTCCGCGTCGAACGCGAGGTTGTCCGGGCAGGAGATCGGCGAGACCTGGTCGGCAGGGAAGCCCGAGAAGTACGTCGACCCGTTCACCGACGGGTCGCCCGCCACGAGCAGCAGGTTCCAGGTGAACGTGGTGGACGTCTGGTCGCCGCGGTCCTCGATGATCTCGACCACGTGGCCGTCGCGGTTCGTGGTGCGGGGGTTGGGCTCGGTGGCGCCCTCCTTGCCCGCCTTGCCGCGGTCGGAGTTGTTGGTGCACGCCACGTAGATGCGGCCGGTGAGCGGGTTGGGCTCCACGTCCTCGGGGCGGTCCATCTTCGTGGCGCCGACGGCGTCCGCGGCGAGGCGCGTGAAGACCAGCACCTCCTCGACCGTCATGCCTGCCACGCGGGACTGCCCGTCCTGGACCAGCGGGATCCACTCGCCCGTGCCGTCGAAGCCGCCGTCGGACGGGACCGCGCCCGTGCCGTCGATCTCGGACACCGGGGAGTCGCCGGTGAACCGCGCCACGTACAGGTCGCCCTCGGACAGCAGCGTCTTGTTGTGACGGCGCGCCCAGCGGCTGCTGCCGGAGCGGAAGCGGTCCTTCGAGACGAACTTGTAGACGTAGTCGAAGCGCTCGTCGTCGCCCATGTACGCCACCGCGTGGCCGCGCTTCGAGAGGATGACGTTGGCGCCCTCGTGCTTGAGCCGGCCCATCGCCGTGTGCTTCACCGGCGCCTCGTCGGGCTCGTACGGGTCCACCTCCACGACCCAGCCGAAGCGGTGGCTCTCGTACTCGTAGCCCGGGTTGCGGCCGTCGAAGCGCGGGTCGTCGAGCTCCCACCCGTAGCTGGTCGCGGCGTCCTTCAGGCCGTACCGGGCGTCGCGCGGGTCCTTGCCGTTGACGCGGAAGTTCGCGTTGTAGTTCTCCTCGCCGGACACGACGGTGCCCCACGGGGTCGTGCCGCCCGCGCAGTTGTTGAGGGTGCCGCGCACGCGGGTGCCCGTCGGGTCCTCGACCGTCTTGAGGAGGTAGGAGCCGGCCGCCGGGCCGTCGACCCGGAACTCGGTGTCCACGGTGATGCGGCGGTTGAAGCGGCTGATCCGCGAGTACGTCCACGGCGACCCCTCGCGGTCGCGGCGCACCTCGACCACGGACATGCCCCAGGCGGCGCGCTCGATGGCGCGGCGGGTGGCGGCGTCGTACGACGCGTCGAACATGATGC
Source organism: Isoptericola sp. NPDC055881 (assembly GCF_053615895.1). NCBI lineage: Bacteria > Bacillati > Actinomycetota > Actinomycetes > Micrococcales > Promicromonosporaceae > Isoptericola > Isoptericola sp. NPDC055881. Next base: position 58,154 of record NZ_JBSHCR010000025.1, on the reverse strand, counting down.
CCGCGTTGGTGTACTCGTGGTTGCTCACCAGCAGGCCGCGCTTGCCGCGGTGCGTCTTCCCGGGGCGGACGTCGTCGGGGTCGGCCGGCAGGATGTCCAGGTAGTCGACGTTGTAGCCGAACTGCTTGGCCTGCTGCTCCGGCGTCTGGTGCGCGGCGTCGAACGCGCGGCCGCCGGGCAGGATCGGGTCGCCCCAGCGGATGATCGGCGACCACTCGTAGCCTTCCGGGACGACGAAGGCGTCGACCGCGGCGTCCTGCGGGGTGATCGCGCCGAAGGAGAGGCCCTTGCCGGCCCCACGGCCCGTGGCGGTGGCGGCGCTCGCGCCCGGCGCCCCGGCCACCTGGGCACCGACGACGACGGTGGCGGCCGCGGCGGCCAGGCCGCCCAGCATGACGCGCCGGGACAGCGCCCGGGAGGCGACGTCGCGGAAGTACTCGTTCGCGGACTCGTTCGGTGCCGGGTGCGAGCACGCGTCCGCGCACTTGAGCCGGCAGGTGACGGCGCTGCGCTTGCCGCGCGCGTAGTGGGGGCTGTGAGGCGTGGCCGCGAGCTCCAGCAGCGGGCGCGACTCGGGGGCGATCGTCATCGGGCACTCCTGAGGGTGTGCAGTGCAGGACAGGGGGTGACCTGCCCGAACGTAGGGAGCACCGATGGCGCGCGGCCGTCGTGACACCGTCCCTCAGGTGAACAGCAGGTGACGCCCAGGACCCGGCGTCAGCCCAGCGACGCGACCCACTCGGACGTGCCGTCGTCGAAGCCCTGCTCCTTCCAGATCGGCACCTCGGCCTTCAGCTCCTCGACCAGGTCCGAGGCCGTGGTGAACGCGGCCTGCCGGTGCCCCGCGGCGACGGCCGCGACGACGGCGACGTCACCGACGGCGAGGTCGCCGGTCCGGTGCACGACGGCGGCCCGCACGCGGTCACCCGTCGCCGCGGCCGTCCGCCGCGCGACGCGCTCGGCCACGGCGCGCAGCACCGTGGCGGCGTCCGGGTGCGCCTCGTAGTGCAGGCGGTCCACACGACGTTCCTGACCTGCCGCACCGTCGTGGTCGCGCACGTAGCCGGTGAACGTCGCGACCGCGCCGCACGCGTCGTCGCGCACCAGCGTGCTCAGCTCGCCGACCAGCGCGTCGAGCGGGGTGTCGACGACGTCCGCGCGCAGCACCACGGCGTCCGGCCCGGCGCCGTCGCCGGCGGGGGTGGCGGAGGCCGTCGCGGAACCCGTCGCCGCCGAGGCCGCGGGGACGGGATGGTCGCCACCGGCGAGCTGGTCGACGGCGTGCGGGAGGACGTCGGCGAGCGCGTCGAGGCCGTCGACCACGCCGCCGACGGAGCCGGGCAGGTTCACCACCAGCGTGCGGCCGGCCACGCCCGCGACGCCGCGGGACAGGGCGGCCGCCGGCACGGCGCGCTTCGCGGGGTCGACCGGGGCGAGCGAGCGCGCCCGGACGAGCTCGGCGATGCCCGGGACCTCACGGTCCAGGACGGCGAGCGTGGCCTCCGGCGTGCGGTCGCGCGGGCCGAGGCCGGTGCCGCCGCTGGTGACGACCAGGTGCGGCGTCTGCTGCGGTGCCGCGGCGAGCAGCGCCGCGATCGCCTCGCGCACCGGCTCGCCGTCGGGCACGACGACGGGCGGCGACGTGCGCCAGCCGCGCGCCTCGAACCAGGCCACCGCGGCAGGCCCGGAGCGGTCCTCGTACTCCCCCGCCGCCGCGCGGTCCGACGCGACGACGACGGCGACGCGGCGCTCCGGCCGCGCCTCGCCCTGCTCGCCCTCGTGCCTGTGCCCGTGCGTCCCGCTCATGCGCCCTCCCCGTCCGGCGTGGCGGCCGCGCGCGTCCAGTCGCCCGACTTGCCGCCCGACTTGGCCACGACCTGCACGTCCGTGAGCACGGCCGCCTTGTCGACCGCCTTGATCATGTCGTAGAGCGTCAGCCCCGCGACGGTGACGGCGGTGAGCGCCTCCATCTCGACGCCCGTGCGACCGGTGGTGCGCACGGTCGCGGCGATCTCGACCGCGCCCGAGCCGTCGGCGGTCGGCACGACGTCGATCTCGACGCCGGAGATCGGCAGCGGGTGGCACAGGGGCACGAGGTCGGGCGTGCGCTTGGCGCCGAGGATCCCGGCGATGCGGGCGGTGGCGATCGCCTCCCCCTTGGGCAGGTCGCCCGTCGCGATGCGTGCGACCACGTCCGGCCGCGTGCGCAGGACGGCGGTCGCCGTCGCCTCGCGCCGGGTGACGTCCTTGGCGGACACGTCGACCATGTGGGCCGCGCCGTCGGCGCGGCAGTGGGACAGGCCCTGGTCCGGGGTGGTCGGGTCGGTCAACGGAGCTCCTGGTAGTCGACGGGGTCACCGGCCGCGAGGTGGGAGACCCCGGGCGGCACGTGCACGAGGATCGTCGCGGCGGCGAGATGGGTCAGCAGGTGCGAGCCGGGGCCGCCGCTCATCCGGACCCGGCCCTCGGCGTCGAGCACGCCGCGCCGGACCTGGTGCAGCGCCGGGGGCGAGTCGAGGGGCTCGGCGAGCGGCGCGCGGCCGGCGGGGCGGCGCGCGGGCGTCGCGCCGGTCGCGGCGGCCAGCAGCGGCCGCAGGAACAGCTCGAACGACACGTACGCGCTCACCGGGTTGCCCGGGAAGGCCACGAGCGGCACCTGCACCCCCGCAGAGCTGTCAGCACCAGGTGAGGGCATACCCGCACGTGGCTCTGACAACTTTCCGAGGGTGACGGTGCCGAGGCCCTGCGGCCCGCCCGGCTGGACGGCGACGTGCCCGAACCAGGCCCCGGTGAGCGTCTGGCGCACCACCTCGTACGCCCCCGCCGACACGCCACCGGTCGTCACGACGAGGGTGACGTCGTGCGGGGCGTCCGCGAGCACGTGGAGCAGCGCGTCGGGGCGGTCCGGCACGACCCGCGTGGTGACCCGCGCGCCGGCCTGCGCCAGCGCGGCGGTGAGGGCGGCGCCGTTGGCGTCGTGCACCTGGGCGGGGCCGAGGGTCGTGCCGGCGGGCGCGAGCTCCGAGCCGGTGGAGACGAGCAGGACGTGCGGGGGCGCCGCGACGTCGACGGCCGGGACGCCGGCCGCCACGAGCGCGCCGAGCTGCGGCGGGCCGAGCGGCGTCCCGGCCGCCAGGAGCACGTCGCCCTGCGCGACGTCGGACCCCGCGGTCCGCACGAACGTGCCCGGCGCCACGGGGACGTCGAACCGCACCGTGGCGACCGTCTCCGGGTCCGGGAAGCGGGGCGGGTCCGCGGCCTCGATCTTCACGACCGCGTCGGCGCCGGCGGGGACCGGCGCACCGGTCATCACGGGGGCCGCGGTGCCCGGCTCCAGGGGCGGCGGCTGCATCCCGGCGGGGACGGGCGCCACGACCGGGAGGATCACCGGGCCGGACGCGGCGACGGCGAGGTCGGCCGCGCGCACCGCGTAGCCGTCCATCTGCGCGTTGTCGAAGCCGGGCAGGGCGACCGCCGCCACCGCGTCCCGCGCCAGCACGCGGGGGGCCAGCGTCGCAGCCTTCGCCGTCTGCGCCAGCAGCGTCGCGACGTCCACCCGCACCGTGTCCCGCTCGCGCGCCGCCGCCAGCGCGGGCTCGACCAGCGCGGCCACCGCCGCGGCGTGGTCGGCCACGGACCGCCGCGCGCGCATCCCGTCCTCCTGCACGGACGTCAGCCTATGGTCTCCCCGTACATACCCGCAGATGCGGGACTATGCTGCGTCCTGTGCCGCACATGCGAGTCTCCGAAGCCTCCGTCTATCTCGGCGTCAGCGACGACACCGTGCGCCGCTGGATCGACCGCGGCCTGCTCGGCTCCACCACGGACGCGTCGGGACGCAAGGTCGTCGACGGCTACGAGGTCGCCATGGTGGCGCGCGAGCACGCCACCGTGCCGGCGCTGCCGGGCGGCATGAAGAGCTCCGCGCGCAACCGCTTCGTCGGGCTCGTCACCGACCTGCAGGTGGACACGGTGATGGCCCAGGTCGAGCTGCAGTGCGGCCCGTTCCGCGTGGTGTCGCTCATGAGCAGCGAGGCCGTGCGCGACCTCGGGCTGGAGCGCGGCTCCGTCGCGGTCGCGGTCATCAAGTCGACGACCGTCGTCATCGAGGCCGAAGCATGACCGGCCCGGGACGGGCGATCAGCCTGCGCCGGCGCGCAGCGGCCGGGGTCGCGATCCTGTCGACGGCGGCAGCGGTGGCGGCGCTCGCAGGCTGCGGCGCCCAGCCCGGGGACGACGAGGCAGCGGCACCGGGCGGCGGCACCACGACGCTCACCGTGTTCGCCGCGGCGTCGCTCAAGGCCTCCTTCGAGGACCTCGCCGAGCAGTTCGAGGCCACGCACGACGGCGTGGACGTGCAGCTCAGCTTCGCCGGGTCGTCCGACCTGGTCGCCCAGATCCAGCAGGGGGCGCCGGCGGACGTGTTCGCGTCCGCCGACACGGCGAACATGGACAAGCTGGCGGACGAGGACCTCGTGAGCGAGCCCCGGGACTTCGCCACCAACACCCTGGAGATCGCCGTGCCGCCGGGCAACCCGGCAGGCGTCGAGGACCTCGCCGACCTCGCGGACCCGGACGTGAAGCTCGTGCTGTGCGCACCCGCGGTGCCCTGCGGGGCCGCGTCCGCGAAGGTCGCCGACGCCGCGGGCCTCGACCTGCGGCCGGTCAGCGAGGAGCAGAGCGTCACCGACGTGCTCGGCAAGGTGATCGCCGGCGAGGCGGACGCCGGGCTCGTCTACGTCACGGACGTCGCCGCCGCCGGTGACGACGTCGAGGGCGTCGAGCTCCCGGAGTCGTCCAGCGCCGTGAACATCTACCCGATCGCCCCGGTGGCCGACACGGACCAGGCGCGGCTCGCGCACGACTTCGTCGACCTCGTGCTCTCCGACGACGGGCAGCAGACCCTGGCCGGCTACGGCTTCGCCGCGCCCTGACGGTCATGACGACCACCCGCGCCCCTCGCACCCGCCGCCCCGAGACCGCCGTCGGCCTGCCGCGCTGGGCCTTCGTGCCCGCCGCGCTGGGCGGCCTGTTCGTGGTGCTGCCGCTGGTCGCGATGGCCACGCGGGTGGACTGGTCGGGCTACTGGTCGCTGATCACGAGCGAGTCGGCGCGGGCGGCGCTGGTGCTGAGCCTGCAGACGTCCGCCGCGAGCACCGCCGTGTGCCTCGTGCTCGGGGTCCCGATGGCGCTGGTGCTGGCGCGCTGCCGCTTCCCGGGGATCGACCTGCTCCGCTCGCTGGTGATGGTGCCGCTGGTGCTGCCGCCCGTGGTGGGCGGCATCGCCCTGCTCTACACGTTCGGGCGCCGCGGGCTGCTGGGCGAGACGCTCCAGGTGGCCGGCCTGCAGATCGCGTTCTCGACCACCGCGGTGGTGCTCGCGCAGACGTTCGTCGCGCTGCCCTTCCTGGTGACGAGCCTGGAGGGCGCGCTGCGCACGGGAGGCGCCCGCTACGAGGCCGTCGCGGCGTCCCTCGGCGCCCGCCCGACGACGGTGCTGCGCCGCGTGACCCTCCCCCTGGCGTGGCCGGGCCTGCTGTCGGGGGCGGTGCTCTCGTTCGCCCGGGCCCTCGGCGAGTTCGGTGCCACGATCACGTTCGCCGGCAGCCTCCAGGGCGTCACGCGCACCCTGCCGCTGGAGATCTACCTGCAGCGCGAGACCGACCCGGACGCCGCGGTCGCGCTCTCGCTGCTGCTCGTCGTCGTCGCCGTCCTCGTCATCGCCGCCACGCGACGCGAGCGGGGTGTCCGGTGACGCTCACCCTCGCCGCCACGCTGCCCGATCGCGGGTTCGACGTGCAGCTCGACGTGGCCGAGGGCCGCACCCTCGCCCTGCTCGGCCCGAACGGCGCGGGGAAGTCCACCGCGCTCGGGCTCGTCGCCGGGACGCTGCGCCCGCACGACGGGCACGTCACCCTGGACGGACGCCCGCTGGTGCGCGCCCAGGGCGGCCGCACCCGCACGTGGGTGCCCCCGCACGCACGCCAGGTCGCGCTGCTCGCGCAGGAGGCCCTGCTGTTCCCGCACCTGTCCGTGCGCCAGAACATCGCGTTCGGCCCACGCTCCCGAGGCGTGCGACGTCGCGACGCCGACGCCGCCGCGGGCCGGTGGCTGGAGCAGGTCGGCCTCGCGCACCTGGCCGACCGCCCGCCGTCGACCCTCTCGGGCGGGCAGGCGCAGCGGGTGGCCGTCGCCCGCGCGCTGGCGGCCGAGCCGCGGGTGCTGCTGCTCGACGAGCCCATGGCGGCCCTCGACGTGGACGTCACGCCCGAGCTGCGGCAGGCGCTCCAGCGGCTCCTCGCCGGGCGGACGGCGGTCCTCACCACCCACGACGTGCTGGACGCCCTGCTGCTCGCCGACGAGGTCGCGGTGATCGAGGACGGACGTGTCGCCGAGCGCGGCCCGACGACGCAGGTGCTGAGCCGGCCACGCAGCGCCTTCGCGGCGCGGATCGCCGGGCTGAACCTGCTCACCGGGACGTGGACCGGCGACGGCGTCCGCACGCCCGCGGGCGAGGTGGCGCACGGCCGCACGCCGGGAGACGCGCTGGTCCCGGGCGCACCGACGATCGCCGTCTTCCGCCCCGCCGCCGTCTCCGTCTACCTCGAGGAGCGGCACGGCTCGCCGCGCAACACCTTCCGCGGCACCGTGACCTCCCTGGAGCCGCGTGGCGACCTCGTGCGCGTGCGCACCGACCACCTCGCCGCCGACGTCACGCCGCAGGCCGCCGCCGAGCTCGCCCTCGTCCCCGGCACGCCGGTGTGGCTGTCCGTCAAGGCGGCGGAGGTGGACGTCTACCTCGGGTGACGCCCCGATACCCCGCGCGCGGCCGGCTGGTCAGGACGGCGTCCCGAGGGGGGCATCCTGCTTCAGGTCCGCACTGAGCGCGGCGCACCGCTGCACCAGCGTGCGACCGTCGGCGAACTCGATCCCTTGCGCGAGGAGGTCGCTGGCGTGAGCGGAGCCGCGCCATTCGAACAGCGCTCAGGACCGTGACGCGATCTCGTCGGATCGAGCAGGCTGCTGGGGCGATCGTCGTGTGGAGCCGTCACGTCAGCGTGCTGTTCTGATCGCGACACCCGCACGCGGGGCGTTCAGTCCTCTCCCTGACGAACGGAGACGAGGATCCACGTCTCGTCCTCCTCGGACGTGACCGCGACCGATACTTCCCGGCCCATGTTCGTAGCGACGAAGTCCGGTTCGCCGGTGTAGGGCCCGAGATCGAAAACACGGGCGTCAGCGCCGGCCCGCACACGAAGCCACGCCGCGTCGTGAGTACCGGTCGCGCTGACGCTGAGGAGGAACTCGCCCGCCGATGACAGCAGACCGGTCGAGGTGACGACCCGAGTCCACGCGGTGTCGACAGCCGACGGATCGGGATCGTCGTCGGCGATGCGGACGGTCGGGACCGCCGAGGCTGACGAGAATTCCCGCCAGACGTCACGCACCTCGTCGACGGTGCCCTCCGTTCCGAGAACCTCGAATCCGGCACGTCGAACAATCTCGTAGGGGTCGGTCACGGACCAACCTCCAGATACTCCTGACCCCCGGCCAGCACCAGCACCGGGTCCCCGGGCGTCGGATCAGCGTCCAACCCCACCGGCGACCAGTCCGCCGGCCTCACCAGTCCACCCCGCTCGCACCGACGCGCGACCGCGCGTCCAGGCTCACGCTCAGGCCCCTGCCCAAGTTCATGCCCGGTCCCCCCGCAGGTCAGTCACCAGTTCTCGCCCTCTACCGCCCGGAAGAGAGTAACCAGCGCCGCGGCTGATGCACCACGGAGAGACCTGCCCGTCGACCCCGGTCAGCGCCTACGCCGGGGGCGCGAGCTCCAGCCGGTACCCGCGCTTCACGACCGTCTTGATGAGGTCACGGCGCCCGGCAGCCTCGCGCAGCCGCGCGACGGTCACCTCGACGGCGTGGGGGTCGCGGGAGGTGCCGGGCAGGACGTCGAGCACGCGCTCGCGTGGCACGACGTCGCCGCCCGCGGAGGCGAGGAGCCGCAGCACCTCGACCCCCGTGGGCGACAGCGGCAGCACCTGCTGGTCCAGGACGGCGACGCGGGCGCGGATGACGAGCGGTCCGGCGACGGTGGCGAGCGCGACGGACTCCAGGTGCTCGTAGTGCCCCACGATCGACCGCACGAGGGCGCCGAGGCGGCCACGCTCGGGCTGGAGCGTCGGGATCCCGCGCGACTCGAGGGGCCGCGCGGTGACCGGCCCGACGGCAGCGGCGACCATCGACCCGTCGGCGAACCGGGCCACGACCTCGTCGCGCAGCCCCTGCGCCTCCACCGCGCGCAACCACGCCTCCGCGCCGGGCGCGGACGTGAACGCCACCGCGTCGATCTCACCGGCCGCGGCGGCCCGGACCGAGGACTCGACGGCGCCGGGGTCCGGCGGCGGGCCCCAGCGGTACACGACCAGCGCGGAGACCCGGCCGCCCGCCTTCTCGAAGACGGCGTCGAGGCCGTCCGCGCCGGCCCCGTGGTGCTGGATGGCGACGTGCAGCCCGCTCACGCCCTCGCTGAGCAGCACCTCGGCGACCTCGGCCGACGTCTCCGACTCCGCCACCCAGTCGGCCTGCAGCCCTGCCGCCTGGATGGCACCGCGCGCCTTGGGGCCGCGCGCGACGAGGCGCGAACGGCCGAGGACGGCGAGGAGGTCGTCGGCCAGGCCGTGGGCGTCGGCGGCCTCGATCCAGGCGCGGAAGCCGACACCGGTGGTCGCGACGACCACGTCCGGCGGATCGGCGACGAGGGCCCGCGTGGCGGCGATCAGGGAGTCGTCGTCCACGTGCGGCACCATGCTCAGCGCGGGGGCGTGCCGGACGGCGGCGCCGCGACGCTCGAGCGCGGCGGCCAGCTCGCCCGACCTCCGGTCGGCGGTGACGAGCACCGTGCAGCCCGCCATCACCTGGCCCAGCGCGGGCCGGGGCCTGTGCTGCTCGGCGTCCTCAGCCACCGACCCGTCCTGCGGCTCCTGCGTCACGCGCGACCTCCAGCAGCTTCTCGTCCGCCACGTCGCCGATCACGACCACGGCCGGCGCGCGGACCCCGACCTCCTCGGCACGCTTGGCGGCCAGGTCGAGGGCGACACGCGTGACCCGCTGGTCGGGCAGCGAACCTCGCTCCACGATAGCGACGGGGGTACCCGGTGCAGCGCCGGCGTCCAGCAGGCGGGCCACGATCCCGGGGAGGGCTGCCACGCCCATGAGCACGACGAGCGTCGCGGCGCGGGTGGTCACGCACGCGACCGACACGTCGTCGAGCTGTGCCTCGCCGTCGCGCGTGTGCCCGGTGACGACGTGGAACGCCGTCGTCGTCCCGCGGTGCGTGAGGGGGACGCCGGCGAGCGCGGGCACGGCGAGCGCCGACGACACCCCGGGCACCACCTCGACCGGCACCCCGGCGGCGCGGCACGCCGCGACCTCCTCGCCGCCCCGCCCGAAGACGAACGGGTCGCCGCCCTTGAGCCGCACGACGTGCGCGCCGGCCAGCGCCCGCGCCACGAGCAGCGCGTCGATCTCCGCCTGCGGCAGCGTGTGCCGCCCCGGCGTCTTGCCGACGTCGACGACCTCGACGCGTGGGTCCAGGTCGTCGAGCACCTCGCGCGGCACGAGGCGGTCCGTGACGACGACGTCGGCCGCGGCCAGCGCCCGCCAGGCCCGGTAGGTGAGCAGGTCCGCAGCGCCCGGGCCGGCGCCCACGAGGGTGACGCGCCCGACGCCGGCGGCCCGGGGCGTCGTCATCCGATCCCCACGTGGACCACACCGTCGCGGACGGCGACCGGGTACGACGCGAGGTCGCCCGCGAGCCCCGCGCGCGGCTCCTTGCCCGCCGCGTCCAGGCAGCGACCGGTGTGCAGCTCGAAGACCTGCTTGTACACCGGCGACGCCACCGTGGGTGTGCCGCGGCGTGTGCCGACGAGACCGCGCGCCATGACGTTCGCGCCGGAGTACGGGTCGAGCTGCTGGACGGCGCAGACCGTCCCGTCGACGAGGCGGAACAGCGCCACCTGCCGCTCCGCGCCGTCGGACCCCGTGACCAGGGCGGCGGCGCCGCGCTCGGGGACCAGCGCGTCCAGCGGGCAGACGGCGGTCCAGCCGGGGCCGTCGGTGGTCACGGGCTCGGTCGTGATCGGCAGGGTGGTCATGCGCGCACCTCCAGGGTGGGGCCGGCGACGAGGACGGGGCTGGTGAGGGCGGAGACGAGCCCGGGGTCGACCGGTCCGGCCTCCCCCGCCGCGATCTCGTCGGCGGTGGCGGGCCGCTTCTGCCCGCGCTCGGGCACGTACGCGAGCGCCGGGTCGGGCGTCGTCGGGGCGTTGACGAAGGAACCGAACCGCGCCAGCTTCTCCGGGTCCTCCAGGACGGCCTTCCACTCGTCCTCGTACCCCTCGACGTGCTGTGCCATCGCGGCGTCGAGGTCGGCGCCGAGGCCGAGGGAGTCCTCGATCACGACCGCGCGGATCGCGTCGAGGCCGCCCTCGTACTCCTCGACCCAGGGGGCGGTGCGCTGGAGCCGGTCGGCCGTGCGGATGTACAGCATGAGGAAGCGGTCGATGGTGCGGATCAGCTCCGCGGACGTGAGGTCCTCCGCGAGCAGCTGCGCGTGCTTGGGCGTCTGCCCGCCGTTGCCGCCCACGTACACGTTCCAGCCCTTGTCGGTGGCGATGACGCCGACGTCCTTGCCGCGCGCCTCGGCGCACTCGCGGGCGCAGCCGGAGACGCCGAGCTTGAGCTTGTGCGGCGAGCGCAGGCCGCGGTACCGCAGCTCGAGCTCGACGGCCATGCCCACCGAGTCCTGCACGCCGAACCGGCACCACGTGGACCCGACGCACGACTTCACGGTGCGCAGCGACTTGCCGTAGGCGTGCCCGGACTCGAACCCGGCGTCCACGAGCCGCCGCCAGATCTCGGGCAGCTGCTCCACGCGGGCGCCGAACATGTCGATCCGCTGCCCGCCGGTGATCTTCGTGTAGAGCCCGAAGTCCTGGGCGACCTGCCCGACGACGATGAGGCCCTCGGGCGTGACCTCGCCCCCCGGCATGCGGGGGACGACGGAGTACGTGCCGTCCTTCTGCATGTTGGCGAGCATGTGGTCGTTCGTGTCCTGGAGCGCGGCCTGCTCCCCCGCGAGGATGTGCCCGTTGCCGAGGCTGGCCAGGATCGACGCGACCGTCGGCCGGCAGATGTCGCACCCGCGGCCGGCGTCGCTGGCGCCCTCGGGCACCCGCCCGAACCGGTCGATGATGGCGCTGAAGGTGTGCAGGTCGGCCACCCGGACCGCGTCGAACAGCTGTGCGCGGGAGAGCTCGAAGTGCTCGCACAGCGCGTTGCTCACCTCGACGCCGGCCTTGGTCAGCTCCGTCTTCGTCAGCTTGGTGACCAGCGGCAGGCAGGCACCGCACGTGGTGCCGGCGCGGGTGCACGCCTTGACGCCGGCGACGTCCGTGCAGGCGTGCTCGGTCACGGCACCGCGGATCGCACCCGCCGACACGTTGTTGCAGGAGCAGACGTTCGCCTCGTCGGGGAGCTCGAGCGCCGGAGCACCGCCGGTGCCCTCCGGCAGCAGGAACGCCGACGGGTCGCCCGGGAGCTCGGCGCCCAGCATCGGCCGCAGCGACGCGTACGGCGCCGCGTCCCCGACGAACACGCCGCCCAGCAGGGTGCGCGCGTCGTCGGCCATGACGAGCTTCTTGTAGACGCCGGCCAGCGGGTCGGCCCACACGATCTCGACGGACTTCTCGCTGCGGCCGTGCGCGTCGCCGAAGCTCGCGACGTCGACCCCCGACAGCTTGAGCTTGGTGGCGGTGTCCGCCCCGGGGAAGGTCGCCTCCCCGCCGAGCAGCCGGTCGGCCACCACCTCCGCCATCGTGTTGCCGGGCGCCACCAGCCCGAGGCACCGGCCCTCGATGCACGCGACCTCGCCGATCGCCCACACGTGCTCGTCCGCGGTGCGGCAGCTCAGGTCGACGACGGCGCCGCCGCGCTCGCCGACCTCCAGCCCGGCCGCCCGGGCCAGCTCGTCGCGCGGCCGCACGCCCGTGGCCATCACGACGACGTCCACGTCGAGGCGGCCGCCGTCGGCGAAGTCCATCCGTCCCACGTGCCCGGTGCGGCGGTGCGGGCGAATCGCCTTGGTCGCGGTGTCCGTGCGGACCGAGATGCCCTTGTCGTTGATGAGCCGCTTGAGCGCGTGCCCGCCGCCCAGGTCGATCTGCACGTCCATGAGGTGCGTGCCGAACTGGATCACGGTCGCCTGCGCGCCGAGCGCCTTGAGCGCGCCCGCAGCCTCCAGGCCGAGCAGCCCGCCGCCGACGACGGCGCCGCGCACGGGGCGCTCGACCGTGCCGCCGCGCGTCTCGACGCGGCCCGCCTCGCGCTTGGCCTCGACCCAGCCGCGCAGCGCCGCGACGTCGTCGATGGTGCGGTACACGAACACGCCGGGCAGGTCGTTGCCGTCGATCGGGGGCATCGCGGCGCTCGAGCCCGTGGCGAGCACGAGCTCGTCGTAGGCGTGCACCCGGCCCAGGCGGTCGGTGACGGTCCGGGCCGCGCGGTCGATGGTCGTCACCGCGCAGTCGCGGTGCAGCTCGACGAGCGGGTCGTCCCACAGGGCGGGGTCGCCGAGCGCGAGCTCCTCGGCGTCGCGGACCTCGAAGTACCGGGTGAGGCCCACGCGGTCGTACGGCTTGCGCGGCTCCTCGGCGAAGACGCTGACGCGCCACGCGCCCGCGTCGTCGCGGGCGCGCAGCGCCTCGACGAACCGGTGGGCGACCATGCCGCCGCCGACGACGACCACGTGCCGCCGGCTGTCCTGCCGCGGCGTGCTGGGGGGCTGCTCGCTGCTCATGCCCTGACGCTAGGAAGCCGCCGTGTCGCCGTCGTCAGGCAGCGGTTACCTCACGGGAACATCTGCCTCACGTGCGAAACATGCCGCGCGAGAGGACGCCCGCACCTGCCTTCCTCGGTGGAGCCGTCAGCTGCCCGGGACAACCTCCAGCGGGCCTTCGTCCGACGTCGGGACCTCGAAGCCGTCGTGGTACGCCGCCGCCACCTCGGGGGCCAGGACGACGTCGTGCGGGTGCTCGGCGGCCCGCGCGGCGACGCGCGCGAGGGCGACGTCGCGCGGGGTGTCGACGAGGACGACCAGAGCCTCGGCGCCGTGCGCCGCGCCGAGCGCCCGGTACTCCTCGCGCGACGCGCGCGACCAGAACGACGAGTCCACGACGACGTCCCGCCCGGCCGCCAGCAGGCTCGCGACCTGCGCGCGCAGCGCGTCCGCCACCCCGCGCGCCACGTCGTCCGGCAGCGGGTGCACCGCGCCGTGCCCCGCCTCCCACGCCAGCTCGTCGACGGAGGCGACGGCGTAGCCGTCCGCGGCGTAACGGCGCGCGTGCGTGGACTTGCCCGCGCCGGCGGGCCCGCACAGCAGGACGAGGTTCGGCACGGTCGTGACGCTACCCTCGCTGTCCATGCCGACGACGGAGCCGACGACGAGCCCGACGACGAGCCCGACGACGCAGCTCGACCCGCGCACCACGGTGAACCCTCAGGTCCGCGCCGTCGCCCGCTGGCTCGGCCGCCTCAACGCCCGGTACCCGTGGAACCACAACGACCACTTCCACGGGTGGATCCTGCGACGGCTGCCGCGCCGCAGGCGCCGCGCGCTCGATGTCGGCTGCGGCACGGGCACGCTGATCGATCGGCTGCGCCGCGCCGGGGCCACCGTCGTCGGGATCGACGCGGACGCCGCGATGGCCGAGGCGAGCGCCGCGAGGTTCGCGGACGACCCGGGCGTGAGCGTGCGGCACGGGCGGTTCGAGGACGTCCCCGCCGACGGCTCGTTCGACGTCGTGACGATGGTCGCGTCGCTGCACCACATGGACCTCGAGCCCGCCCTGCGGCACGCCGCCGGTGTCCTGGCGCCTGGCGGGCGGCTGCTCGTCGTCGGGCTCGCGCGCCTCGGCGCGCGGCGCGACCTCGCCGTCGACCTCCTCTCGGCGTTCACCAACCCCGTCGTCGGCATGGTCAGGCACGCGCGACCCGGCCGGGCCGCGCCCGACGCCGACGACGACGGCCCGCTCATGCCCGTGCGCACGGCGGACGAGACGTACGGCGAGGTCCGCGAGACCGCCCGACGCGTGCTGCCGGGCGCGCGGTACCGGCAGCGCCTGTTCTTCCGCTACACGCTCGAGTGGACCCGGCCGGCGGGGCCCTCGTCATCCCGCGGCTGCCCGTCGAGACCCTCTCCTTCATGGGCGCCGGAGGACGCCAGGGCCGTCCCGGCGCTGCCGCACGACCTGGGCACCTGACGCGTCACCGGCCGCCCCTCCGATCAGAACGTGGGGCCGCCGTCGTCACCTTCGGCGTGGGTGGCGGGTTCGACTGGTATCGCGCCACTCGTCGTGGCGGCCTCGTGGTCGCTCGTCGGTGGGAGGTTCGAGCGAGGTCTGGTGGGCGAGGTGGTCGGCCTCGGTGGCCCAGGCGTCGAGCTGGACCAGGGTGTGGTCGGCGGTGCCGGGGCTGGTGAGGTACGTGCGGCCGCGGGGTGAGGTCCAGGCCAGGACGCCGGCCCCGAGCTGTTCGACGTGCCAGCGGGACTCGTGCTTGAGGGTGTGGTGCTTGCGGCACAGCGAGGCGAGGTTGCCCGCCTCGGTGGCCCCGCCGTCTGCCCAGGCGGTGGTGTGGTCGATGTCGCAGCGGCGTGCGGGCACGCGGCAGCCGGGGAAGCGGCAGGTCAGGTCGCGCTGGGTGAGGAAGGCGCGCAGGTCGGCGGGCACGACGTAGCTGCGCCGGTCCACGGTGAGCATCGCCCCGGTGACCGGGTCCGTCAGCACCCGGCGCAGAGTGGGGGCGCGTGCGACGAGGTGGCGTGCCGTCTCCGCGTCGATCGGGGTCGTGCCGTCCAGCAGGCCTGATCCCTCGCCCGCACCGGTCAAGGTGCTGACCGGCACGGTCACGTGGACCACCGGCCGGACGGTGCGGGCCAGGACGGCCAACGGGTCGGGTGGCAGGGCAGGTGGCAGGGCAGGTGACAGGTCAGGTGGCGGGCCCGGGTTGACCGATGGTCGGTGCCGGGGAGCAGGGTCCCCGCCCGACGGGCCACCCGGGTCGCCCGCGTGGTGCGAGCTGCTCATGTCGCTGCCGTCGAGCAGGAGCGCGGTCAACGTGGCGGCGCGCAGCTGCCCGACCCCGCGCGGGTCGCCAGCCCCCTTCGCTCGCGTGGCGGTGCAGGTCAGGCGGTCGTGCACGGCGCGGGCTACCGGGGTGGGCAGGTGCGCGGCCAGCCAGGACATCCCGTCGGCGCCGTCGTCCACCCACACGTCGGCCTTGAGCTGCGCGGCCTCCCGCCGCACCTCGGCAGGAACCGGGTGCAGCCGGTCGCGCGTGGCGCGGGCCAGCACGCGGAACCGGGCCGCCGTCATACCCGGTGCTCGGCCCAGCACCGCCCGCTCCACCTGAGCGGCTGCCGCAGCAGGCAGGTCCGCGACCACGTCCGCCAGCCTGGCCGCGTGCTGGTACGAGATCGCCCCCGCGCACAGCGCGTCCAACGTCGCCGTCGCCTTGACCGCCAGGACGTCCGCATCGGCGAGCCACCCCTGCGCGACGTGCTCGCTCACCCGCAGCGAGCACGCCACCTCTGTCACCAGAGCCCGGTGCGCGACCGAACCCCGACGCTCCTCCGACGCCGAGACCACCCGCTCCACCTCGAGGTCCAGCATCGCTCCCTCGTGCGTCGAGGCGAGCACCTCGGCCAGCGCGACCGTGCGCCGACCCGCCGCCGCGTTCACCGCGACCTGCTCGTCCGCCGCGCGATCCAGCGCAGCATCCAGCGCAACATCCAGCCGCGAGGCTGCTGCGGGTAGGCGCGTCGTCATCACCCCAGCCTAGCGACGTTCGAACACGTGTTCTAGAGCCTCGGTCGGGCCTGTGGACAACGCGGGTCAGGTCGCCACCGAGACGCGTTGCACCGCCGCCAGCCAGTCCACCAGCCCGCACACGGCGTCCTTGCAGCTGCCGCAGCCGGTGGTCGCTCGGGTCGCGCGGGCGACGTCGTCGACCGTCTCCGCGCCGTCGGCGACGCACGACGCGATGTCGTGCTTCGTGACGCCGTTGCACCGGCAGACGGTCGCGTCGTCGGGCATGTGCTCCGGGCTGGTCGCGGGCGCCGGCGCTCCCATGACGGGGGTGAGCAGCAGGTAGGCCGGGTCGGCCGGCACCGGGGTGCGACGCGTGTACGCCGCGGTCAGGTCGGCGGCCACCCGGGCGTCGCCGACGCACGTCGCCCCGACCAGGACCCCGTCCGCGACGACGGCCTCGACGTAGCGGCCGGCCACGGGGTCGGCCAGGCGGACCGTCCGCTGCCCGGGCCGGTGGTCGCGCCGCGTCCCGGACACCCCCATCGACACCACGCTCAGCGGGCCCGCCTTGACCTTCACGACGTCGGTGCCGCGCGTCTCGATGCCGCGGTCCGTGGCGGCCCGCGAGGACAGCAGCGCACCGAGCCGCACCGCCATCGACGGCTGGGTGCCGTCGAGCGGCAGCCGCAGGTGCTCGCGCGGCGCAGGAGCCGGCGCGGGCACCGTCACCACCGGGGCCGGGGACGACGCCGCCGCCCGGCCCACGAGGTGCTCGGCGAGGCGACGCGCCTGGTCCCAGCCCTCCGCGACCAGGCCACGGGAGCCCTCGGGCGGCTGGGCGCAGTCGCCGACGGCGAAGATCCGCGGGTCGCTGACGCTCGCCAGGTCGGGGCCGACGACGATGCCGTGCTCGACGGCGAGCCCGGCGTCCGCGGCGAGGCCGGTCTCGGGCACGGTGCCGCAGGCCAGCACGACGAGGCCGGCGGCGACCACCTCCCCGGGCTCGCGCACGTCCCCGGCCAGCCGCACGCCGACGACGTGCCCGCCGACGACGAGCGCCTCGCTCGGCCGCACCCTCGTGCGCACCGTGACCCCCGCCGCCTCGAGCCCGTCCGCCAGCACGGCGCCGGCCTCGACGTCGAGCTGGCGCTCCATCGGCGACGCCCCCGGGTGCACGAGGGTGACCAGGAGCCCGCGCCCCGCGAGCCCGTGCGCCGCCTCGACGCCGAGGACGCCCCCGCCCACGACCACGGCGCGCGGGGCGTTGACGGTGGCGGCGACGATCTCGCGGGCGTCGTCCAGCGTGCGCAGCGCGTGCACCCCGGCCGGCATCCCGCCTCCCGCCGCCTCGAGGCCCGCGACGGACGGCACCCGCGGCGCGGACCCGGTGGCCAGGACCAGCACGTCGTAGGGGTGCCGGGCGCCGTCCGCGGTGAGCACCACGCGGGCGCGGCGGTCCACGGCCACCGCCGCGAGGTCGCGGCGGACCGTGGTGCGGGCGACGTCGGGCAGCGGCATCGCGATCGCGGCGACGTCGGTGCGTCCCGCGACGACGTCGGACAGCAGCACACGGTTGTAGGGCTCGTAGGGCTCGGCGCCGAGGACGGTGACGTCGAGCGCCTCGTCGACGTCCCGGCGTGCGAGCTCGTCCGCGAGCCGGGCGCCGACCATGCCGAGGCCGACGACCACGACGCGCTGCGGCACCCGCAGCGAGGTGTCGGACGGGTTCATGCGGGAACCTCCTGCGACTCGTGCGGGCGCGAGGCGTCGCGACCGGTGGGCTCCGGGACGCCCGGGGCGGGCGTGACCTCCACGGCGCAGACCTTGAACTCCGGCATGGCGGAGACGGGGTCGACCGCGTCGGTGGTGATGCGGTTGACGCTGCCCGCGCCGCTCCAGTGGAAGGGCATGAAGACGGTGTCCGGGCGCACGGCGTCGGTCCAGCGGGCGGTGGCCTCGACGGTGCCGCGCGCCGACGTCAGGCGCGCCCGCGCCCCGTCGGCGACACCGACCCGCAGGCCCAGCTGGGGGTGCAGCTCCACGTAGGGCTCGGGCACGAGCCGTTCCAGCTCGGGGACGCGGTGCGTCTGGGCGCCGGACTGGTAGTGCTGCAGCACCCGGCCGGTCACGAGGTAGGTGGGGGCGTCCGCGCGCACGTCGTCGCTGGGGCCGACGTGGTCCACCACGACCGCGCGCGCCCGGCCGTCCGGCGTCCCGAAGCCGTCCAGGAACATCCGCGGCGTGCCGGGGTGCTCGCCCTCCTCGCCGTCGGGTGCCGGGCACGGCCAGTACAGCCCGGCCTGCCCCGCCCGCTCGGCGGCGTCCAGGCGGGCGTGGCTCAGGCCGGAGTAGTCGGCGGGGCCGCCCGCCGAGGCCCGGGCGAGCTCGTCGAAGACCTCGGCCGGGTCGGTGCCGAGGTGGACCGTCGAGCCGAGCCGGCGCGCCAGCTCGGCCAGGATCCACAGCTCGGACCGCGCCTCGCCCGGCGCCGTGGTGGCCTGCCGCCGCCGGATCACGCGCCCCTCGAGGTTCGTCATCGTGCCCTCCTCCTCCGCCCACTGGGTGACGGGGAGGACGACGTCGGCCAGCAGCGCCGTCTCGGACGGCACGGTGTCGCACACCACGAGGAGGTCGAGCGCGGCCAGCCGCTCGCGCACCCGGTCGGCGTCCGGCGCGGAGACCACGACGTTCGAGCCGTGGACGAACAGCGCGCGCGGCCCGCCCGGGGTGCCGAGCGAGCGCAGCAGCGCCACGGCGGGCCGGCCCGGCCCGGGCAGCGTCTCGGGCGCCACGCCCCACACCGCGGCGACGTGGGCGCGGGCGGCCGGGTCGTCGATCTTGCGGTAGCCGGGCAGCTGGTCGGACTTCTGGCCGTGCTCCCGGCCGCCCTGGCCGTTGCCCTGCCCGGTCAGGCAGCCGTAGCCGGACCCGACGCGCCCCACGAGGCCGAGCGCGAGCGCGAGGTTGATCGCCGCCGTCACCGTCGCGGTGCCCTGCGTGGACTGCTCGACGCCGCGGCCCGTGAGCAGGTAGGCCCCGCGACCGCCGCGCCCCGGCGACGCCGCCGCGAGCAGCCGGGCGACGTGCCGCAGCTCCTCGGCCGGCACGCCGCAGACGGTCTCCGCCCGCTCGGGCCACCACGCCGCGACCGAGCGCGCGACGTCGTCGAAGCCGGTGGTGCGGGCCGCGAGGTACTCCCGGTCGGCCAGCCCCTCGGCGAGGACGACGTGCAGCAGGGCGAGCAGCACCACGAGGTCGGTGCCGGGCACGGGCTGCAGGTGCACGCCCTGCGCGTCGTCCGCGAGCCGGGCCGTGGCCGAGCGCCGCGGGTCGACGACGACGAGCCCGCCGGCCGCCCGCGCGCCCGCCAGGTGCTGCACGAACGGGGGCATGGTCTCGGCGACGTTGGAGCCGAGCAGCACGATCGCGTCCGCCCCCGCGAGGTCGGTCACCGGGAAGGGCATCCCCCGGTCCACGCCGAAGGCCCGGTTGCCCGCCGCGGCCGCCGACGCCATGCAGAACCGGCCGTTGTAGTCGATCGACGGGGTCCGCAGCACGGTGCGCGCGAACTTGCCCAGCGCGTACGCCTTCTCGTTGGTCAGGCCGCCGCCGCCGAAGACGGCGACGCCTGCGGGGCCGTGCTCGGCCTGGATCGCCGTCACCCGGGCGGCGACCAGCCCGAGCGCGTCGTCCCAGGTGGCGGGGGTCAGCACGCCGTCGGCGCCCCTGACGAGGGGCGTCGTGACACGGTCGGGGGCGCGCAGCACCGTGGCGCTGGTCCAGCCCTTCTGGCACAGGCCGCCGCCGTTGGTGGGGAACGCGCGCGGCGTCACCGTCACCGGGAGCGACCGGGCGGGCGCCGCCGCGGCGGGCGCGAGGTCCATGCCGCACTGCAGGGCGCAGTACGGGCAGTGGCTCGCGACCGCCGCGGCGACGGGCGTCGTCGTCATACGCGGGCCGCCGCCATCCGCGAGCCGCGCCGCGCGTAGACCGCCCAGGTGACGACCGCCATCACGACGTACGCCCCGACGAACACCCACAGTGCGGCGACGAGCGAACCCGTCATCGAGGTCGACAGCGCGAACCCGCGCGGGATGAGGAACCCGCCGAACGCGCCGACCGCACCCGCGATGCCGATGCACCCGGCGGCGGCCTTCGCCGTCGCCGCCAGGTCGCGCCCGCCGCCCGCCACCCGGAACGCCGCCGGGATCATCCGGTACACCGACCCGTTGCCGACGCCCGTGGCGACGAAGAGCAGCATGAAGGAGGAGAAGAACAGGACGAAGCTGTGGCCGCCCAGCGCGGTGATGGCCCCGACCGCGCCGACGATCATCACGGCGTAGCAGGTCACGGTCACGACGGCGCCCCCGACCCGGTCGGCGAGGATGCCGCCCAGCGGCCGCGCCACCGAGCCGACCAGGGCACCCATGAACGCCAGCGACAGCGTCACGTCCGGGAACTGGCCCGCGAGCAGCGTGGGGAACGCTCCCGAGAACCCGATGAACGAGCCGAAGGTACCGATGTAGAGGAACGAGATGATCCAGGTGTGCGGCTCGCGGACCGCGACGGCGAACTGCCGGGGGTCGGACCTGGCGGCCGACAGGTTGTCCATGAACCGCCACGCGAGGAGCACGGCCAGGACGATGAAGGGGACGAACATCAGCCCGGCCCGCTCCAGCGCCACCCCGGCGCCTGCCGTGATGACCAGCGGCACCGCGAGCTGGACGGCCGCCGTCCCGATGTTGCCGCCGGCCGCGTTCCAGCCGAGCGCCGCGCCCTTCTCCTTCTCCGGGAAGAAGAACGAGATGTTCGCCATCGACGACGCGAAGTTGCCGCCGCCGAAGCCCGCGAGCGCCGCCACGAAGAGCATCACGCCGAACGACGTCTCCGGCCGCTGCACCACGAACGCCAGGGCGAGCGTCGGGATCAGCAGCAGGGTGGCCGACACCATCGTCCAGTTGCGGCCGCCGAAGACCGGCACGGCGAGCGTGTACGGGATGCGCAGCGTGGCGCCGACCAGGGACGGCACGGCGATGAGCCAGAACAGCTGGTCGGTGGTGAAGGTGAAGCCGGCCGCGGGCAGCTGCGGCACGACGATCGACCACACGGCCCACACGCAGAAGCCGAGGAACTCGGAGAAGACGGACAGGGCCAGGTTGCGCCGGGCGACGCGGCGCCCGCCGCCGGCCCAGAAGGCCGGGTCCTCCGGCCGCCAGTCGTCGATCCAGCGGCCCGGGCGGGGGCGCGACCCGGTGGCGGTGCCCCCGGGCGCGGCGTCGTGGGCCGGGACGGCCGTGGTCGGAGCAGCCATCGCGTGTCCTCCTGTGCGCGGGCCCGACGACGCGGGCGGTGGGTAGGTGCCGCCGGCGCGTCGTCGGGCCGGTACCCCGACGCTAGGAAGAGGGTGTTTCGACGCTGGTCGTGGAGGCGTGAAATACACGTGAGCACGAACGCACAGGGACCACCGAGGGCCTGTGAGTCCCGGGCGTCCGGGGAGGGGCCCCGGCGGTCAGCTCGCGCCGCGTGACGACCGTGCGGCGGCGACCAGCTCCTTGGCACGGACGTCGGGCAGGTAGCAGCGCACCAGCGCGAGACCGACGAGCGGCAGGGTGCCCGGCTCCGGCACGACGAGGCTGAGGGAGACGCTGCGTGGCTGGAACTTCAGCTTGAACCGGTGCAGCGAGTCGAACCCGTAGAGCGGTTCGAGGGTGGCGGCGAGCCGGTCCAGCACGACGTCGACGCCGCTCGGCGCTCGCGCGTCGTCCCCGGCGCCCTGGGCGAGCGGGCTGCCGGACAACGACGCCTCGAGCGCCCCCTCGTCGCGGAACGTCGTGAGGGCCGACGCGATGAGCAGCTCCATGGTGTAGCGGAACGAGCCGGGCGCCCGGCGCATGACGTCCAGGGTCCAGCCCACGACGTCGCCGCCCGGCGCGTGCACGGGCAGCCAGCTCGTCACGCCGTGCACCTGGCCGTCACCGTCGACGGCGAGGCCGACGCGCACGTCGCGGTCGAGCGCCTCGCGCACTCCGCCGAGCGTGAACGCCATCTCGGGCAGGTCGCTGTCGCCGAGCCACGCCTCGGAGATCCTCCGTACCTGCGCGAGCGTCTCCGGCGGTTCGTCGGCGAGCGTGACCATCCGGTGCTCGACGCCCTGCTTCGCCGCCTGGTTGAGCGCGGTCCGCACGTCCTGCCACTTCTTGCCGCGGAACTCGAGGCCGGGCAGGTCGATCACCGCCTCCTCGGCCACCCGGACGACGGTCCACCCGCGGTCGGCGGCGAGGGCCGCGACCTCGGGACCGCAGGAGAAGAAGCAGGACCCGACGCCCGCGGCCGCGGCCGCGTCGACGAAGGTGTCGACGAGCTCGGCGCGACCGGCGGGCCCCGCGCCCACGGGATCGGTGAGCGCGACGGCGACCCCCGCGTGCAGCTGGAACGCCACGTAGCCGTCGTGGTCGTCGGGCGACCAGCGTTCGTTCCCCTCCCACGTCGTCATCCAGGCGAGCCGCTGCCCGGCCCCGAGGCGTCGCAGCACCTGGCGCGCGTCGTCCTGGTCGAGACGCGTCCCGGCGGCAGGGCCACGACGGCGGCGGGCTCGGAAGGAGGACCGGCGGACGAGGAGCAGGGCGAGCGCGCCCCCGTCCAGCGCGAGGGAGAGCACGTAGAGCGGCACGTCGTCCGGGAGGCCCGGGGTGTCGAGCACCAGCCCGCCGACGAGCAGGAGGGTCTCCGTGAGAGCACCCAGGGCGGTGAGGACGATCGCGACGCGCCACCAGGATCGGCGACCGCGCAGCAGCCCGAGGGCGAGCACGACGTCGACCGTGACGGCGACGATCCCGGTGGGCCAGTCGTCGCTCCCGACCGTCCCGAGCGGCCCCGCCGTCGAGCCGGAGGTGAAGCCCGCCAGCACCACCAGCAGCGCCGAGACCGCGAAGTACCCCGCGGCGGCGCCGCGGTCGCGCTGCCGCCGGCCGGTGGGGGTGCGCGAGCCCAGCCGCGGTCCCAGCACGGGCCTGGCGACCGCCAGCCCGGTCAGCCACCCGATCAGGTGCTCCACGTCCGCGATCCCGCCCCACACGGCGAGCGCCACGAGGACGTAGACCGCGATCGCCCCGGAGACGCGGGTGCGCCACGGCGCCGGCAGCGACAGGGCGGTGACGGTGGCGGCGCCCACGACGCCGGCGCTGAACCCGACGTCGAGCTCGCCGCCGACGCGCACGGCCCACGCCCAGCCGGTGCGGGCGAGGAGGGCGAGCAGGAGGGAGGTGCCGACCACGCCGACGACCTGGCAGGTGCAGGCGGCGAGCGCGGCGCGGCGCGTCCCGAGCCGGTGCTCGGCCCACCCGACGAGGAGCAGGAACACGCCCGCCACGGGCAGGTACTCCCACGGGCTCAGGGCGAAGAACGACCCCGTGACCGGTGTCCACCACCGCCCGTCGGCGAGCGCGGGGGCGCCGAACGCCACGTCGTCGAACCAGGGGTGCTCGGCGAACGGGCTCCACAGGGCGCCGGTCACGACGCCGAGGACGAGCATCGTGCCCACGACCGCGAGGGTGAAGGGGATCCGGCGGGCCAGCCGGACCGCAGCGAGGCTGCTCGACGCCATGCACGGCCTCCCGAGTCGCGCGGGTGTGTGCTCGCAACGTAGCCCGGGACCGCCCGTGAGGCACGACACAGGCTCGGTCCGTGCGGATCCCGCACGACAGGGTTTTACGACGTGCGGTGCCTCATGCCGGGGCAGATGATGCGAGCAGCGACCCGTCAGCCACGGCACCCAGGAGCACGCATGTCGAGCACCCGCCCGCACGCCAGCACCGTCGGATCGGCGCCCCCGACCGGGGCGGCCGAGTCCCTCCTCCGGCTCGGCAAGCACCTGCGCCGGGGGGAGGTCTCGGACGACCTGCGCCAGCTGTTCCTCAAGGGCGGCCGGGAGGGCGACGTCTTCTACCGCGACCGCTGGTCGCACGACAAGGTGGTGCGGTCCACCCACGGCGTGAACTGCACGGGCTCGTGCTCGTGGAAGGTGTACGTCAAGGACGGCATCATCACGTGGGAGACGCAGCAGACCGACTACCCGTCCGTGGGCCCCGACTCCCCGGAGTACGAGCCGCGCGGGTGTCCCCGCGGGGCGGCGTTCTCCTGGTACACCTACTCCCCCACGCGGGTGCGCTACCCGTACGTGCGCGGCGTGCTGCTGCAGGCGTACCGCGAGGCCAAGGCGGCCGTCGGCGGGGACCCGGTGCTCGCGTGGCAGCGGGTGACGTCCGACCCGGAGACGGCGCGGGCGTACAAGTCGGCGCGGGGCAAGGGCGGCCTGGTCCGGGCGACGTGGGACGAGGCGGCGGAGATCGTCGCGGCGGCGCACGTGCACACGATCAAGGCGCACGGCCCGGACCGGATCGCGGGCTTCTCCCCGATCCCGGCGATGTCGATGGTGTCGCACGGGGTCGGCGCGCGGTTCGTGCAGATGCTGGGCGGCACCATGCTGTCGTTCTACGACTGGTACGCGGACCTGCCGGTCGCGTCTCCGCAGGTGTTCGGCGACCAGACGGACGTGCCCGAGTCGGCGGACTGGTGGAACTCCTCCTACCTCATCATGTGGGGCTCCAACATCCCGGTGACCCGCACCCCCGACGCGCACTTCATGGCCGAGTCGCGCTACCGCGGCACGAAGGTCGTGTCGGTCTCCCCCGACTACGCCGACAACACGAAGTTCGCCGACCAGTGGCTGGCGCCGCAGCCGGGCACGGACGGCGCGCTGGCCCTGGCGATGGGGCACGTCATCATGCGCGAGTTCCTCGTGGACCGCCGGACGCCCCGGTTCGCGGACTACCTGAAGCGGTTCGCGGACGCGCCCTTCCTGGTGCGGCTCGACGAGCGCGACGCCGGGTCGGGCGAGCGGGCGTACGTGCCGGGCAAGTTCCTCACCGCCGGCGACCTGGACGACGCGACCCTGCCGGGGGCGTCCACCTCGGCGAACGCGCAGTTCCGCACGGTGCTGCTGGACGCCGACGGCCGCGTCGTCGCGCCGAACGGCACGCTCGCCGACCGGTACGGCGAGGCCGGCGAGGGACGGTGGAACCTCGACCTGGGCGACGTGGACCCGCTGCTGTCCGTGGCGGACGCGCCGTCGTCGGCCGAGGCACCCGGCACCGCGGCGGTGCTGCTGCCGCGGTTCGACGTCGTGCCCGACGCCTCGGGCGCGGACCCGGCGCGCGCCGCGCACCTCGGCGGCGCGGGGGTCCTGACCCGCGGCGTGCCGACCCGGCGCGTCGGCGGCCACCTGGTGACGACCGTCTTCGACCTGCTCCTGGCGCAGTACGGCGTGGAGCGCCGCGAGCTCGGGCTGCCGGGCGAGTGGCCGACCGGCTATGACGACGCGTCCAGCCCCGGCACGCCGGCGTGGCAGGAGGAGATCACGGGCGTGCGGGCGGACACCGCCGCGCAGATCGGGCGGGAGTTCGCGCAGAACGCCGAGGACTCCGGCGGCCGGTCCATGATCATCATGGGCGCGGGGGCGAACCACTGGTTCCACTCCGACACGATCTACCGCGCGTTCCTCACCCTCACGACGATCACCGGCTGCCAGGGCGTCAACGGCGGCGGCTGGGCGCACTACGTCGGGCAGGAGAAGTGCCGGCCCATCACCGGGTGGGCGCAGTACGCGGGCGGCCTCGACTGGGTGCGCCCGCCGCGCCAGATGATCGGCACGGGCTGGTTCTACCTGGCCACGGACCAGTGGCGGTACGACGGGATGCCTGCCGACGCGCTCGCGTCGCCGCTCGCGCCGGGACGGCTGGCGGGCCGCACGACGGCGGACTCCCTGGTCGAGTCGGCGCAGCGCGGCTGGATGCCGAGCTACCCGACCTTCGACCGCAACCCGCTGGACCTGGTGGACGAGGCCCGCGCCGCGGGCAAGGACCCGCAGCAGCACGTCGTCGACGAGCTCAAGCAGGGCACGCTCAGGTTCGCCTGCGAGGACCCGGACGACCCGGCGAACTTCCCCCGGGTGCTCACGGTGTGGCGGGCGAACATCCTGGGCTCCTCCGGCAAGGGCAACGAGTACTTCCTCAAGCACCTGCTGGGCACCGACTCGGCGGTGTTCGCCGCGGAGAACGCCCCCGACCGGCGGCCGCGCTCGATGACGTGGCGGGACGAGGCCCCGCGCGGAAAGCTCGACCTGCTGGTCACGATGGACTTCCGCATGACCAGCACCACGCTGTACTCCGACGTCGTGCTGCCGGCAGCGACCTGGTACGAGAAGCACGACCTGTCCAGCACGGACATGCACCCCTTCGTGCACTCCTTCAACCCGGCGATCGCGCCGCCGTGGCAGACCCGCACCGACTTCGACACCTTCCACACGCTGGCGCGCCGCGTGTCCGAGCTGGCGGAGACCCACCTCGGCGTGCGCGAGGACCTGGTCGCCACACCGCTGCTGCACGACACCCCGGACGAGCTGGCGATGCCGCACGGGACGGTCACGGACTCCGGCGTCCCCGTGACCGAGCGTGAGCTGGTGCCCGGCGTGACGATGCCGCGGCTGCAGGTGGTGCAGCGCGACTACCCCGCCTTCGCGGCGCGCATGGCCGCCCTGGGGCCGCTCACCGACACCAAGGGCATGGTCACCAAGGGCGTGGCCTACCTGCCGGACGAGGAGGTGCGGCGCCTCGGGGAGCGCAACGGCGTCGTGCAGGACGGCCCCGCGGCCGGCCGGCCGCGCCTGGACCAGGACACGCACGCGTGCGAGACCATCCTGGCGCTGTCGGGCACGACGAACGGGCGGCTGGCCGTCCAGGGCTTCGAGAACCTGGAGAAGCGCACCGGCCGCCGTCTGGCCGACCTGGCGCTCGACGAGCAGGGCAAGCGCGTGACGTTCCCCGACGTGCAGTCGCGGCCCACCACGGTGATCACGTCGCCGGAGTGGTCGGGCTCGGAGCACGGCGGACGGCGGTACACGGCGTTCGCGGTCAACGTGGAGCGGCTCAAGCCCTGGCACACCCTGACGGGCCGCCAGCACTTCTACCTCGACCACGACTGGATGATCGAGCTCGGCGAGCAGCTGCCCACCTACCGGCCGCCGCTGGACCTGCACCGGCTGTACGGGGACTCGCCCGTGCCCGGCAGCACCGCGGACGGCACGAGCACCGGCGGCAGCGCCGACCAGGTCGCGGTCGCGGTGCGATACCTGACGCCGCACTCCAAGTGGTCGATCCACTCGGAGTACCAGGACAACCTGTTCATGCTGTCGCTCTCGCGGGGCGGCCCGAACGTGTGGATGAGCCCGCAGGACGCCGAGAAGATCGGCGTCCGGGACAACGAGTGGATCGAGGCGGTGAACCGCAACGGCGTCGTCGTCGCCCGTGCCGTCGTCTCCCACCGGATGCCCGAGGGCACCGTCTACATGCACCACGCCACCGACCGCACCGTCGACGTGCCGCTCTCCGAGACGTCGGGGCTGCGGGGCGGCATCCACAACTCGCTGACGCGGATCCTGCTCAAACCCACCCACCTGGCGGGCGGGTACGGGCAGTTCACGTTCGCGTTCAACTACCTCGGCCCCACGGGCAACCAGCGGGACGAGGTCACCGTGATCCGGCGCCGTTCCCAGGAGGTGCGTTACTCGTGAAGGTCATGGCGCAGATGTCGATGGTGATGAACCTCGACAAGTGCATCGGCTGCCACACCTGCTCGGTCACCTGCAAGCAGGCGTGGACGAACCGCACCGGCACCGAGTACGTCTGGTTCAACAACGTCGAGACCCGCCCCGGGCTGGGCTACCCGCGCACCTACGAGGACCAGGAGACCTGGCAGGGCGGCTGGGTGCGCACCAAGCGCGGCAAGCTCAAGCTCCGTGCCGGCGGCCGGGCCAAGAAGCTCGCGTCGATCTTCCACAACCCGAAGCTGCCCTCGATCCACGACTACTACGAGCCGTGGACGTACGAGTACGACATGCTGCTCAACGCCCCGCAGGGTCCGAACACCCCCGTCGCGAAGCCGAAGTCGCTGCTCACGGGCGACGACATGAGCATCCAGTGGTCGGCCAACTGGGACGACGACCTCGGCGGCTCGACGGCCACGATGCAGGACGACCCGATCCTCAAGCACATGAGCGAGCACGTGGCCACGGAGCTCGAGCAGACGTTCATGTTCTACCTGCCGCGCATCTGCGAGCACTGCCTCAACCCGTCGTGCGTCGCCTCCTGCCCGTCGGGCGCGATGTACAAGCGGGTCGAGGACGGCATCGTGCTCGTGGACCAGGACCAGTGCCGCGGCTGGCGCATGTGCGTCACGGGCTGCCCGTACAAGAAGGTGTACTTCAACCACAAGACCGGCAAGGCCGAGAAGTGCACGCTGTGCTACCCGCGTATCGAGGTCGGGCTGCCCACCGTCTGCTCGGAGACGTGCGTCGGTCGGCTGCGCTACCTCGGCCTGGTGCTGTACGACGCCGACAAGGTCGGCGCGGCGGCGGCCATCGAGGACGAGCACGACCTGCTGGCCGCGCAGCGCTCCGTCTTCCTCGACCCGCACGACCCCGAGGTGGTCGCCGCGGCCCGCCGCGAGGGCATCCCGGACGACTGGGTCGCGGCCGCCCAGCGCTCGCCGATCTGGAAGCTCATCCACGACTACGAGGTGGCGCTGCCGCTGCACCCGGAGTACCGCACCCTGCCGATGGTCTGGTACATCCCCCCGCTGTCGCCGGTGGTCGACGTGGTGGCCAGCTCGGGCAACGACGGCGAGGACGGCCGCACCCTGTTCGCCGCCATCTCCCGGTTGCGCATCCCGCTGGAGTACCTCGCAGGGCTGTTCACGGCCGGCGACACCGCGCCCGTGGAGCGGGTGCTGCGCAGGCTCGCCGCGATGCGGTCGGGCATGCGCGAGGTCAACCTGGGCCGCGAGTTCCCCGAGGAGCACGCCGCCGCCGTGGGCATGACGGGCGAGCAGGTGCAGGAGATGTACCGGCTGCTGGCCATCGCGAAGTACGAGGAGCGGTACGTCATCCCCACCGCGCACACCGAGGTGGCGCGCGAGCTCGAGGAGATGGCCTGCTCCCTCGACTTCGAGGGCGGGCCGGGCATGGGCGGCGCCGGACCGTTCGGGACGTCGTCGGGCACCCCCGTCCCCGTCGCCGTGGAGAACTTCCACGCCCTCGCCGCCCGCCAGACCGCGGACTCGCCGTACGGGCCGTCCACGCCCGGACGCGTGAACCTCCTCAACTGGGACGGCAACGGCCGTCCGGACGGGCTGTTCCCGCCCGACGACGACGGCGGAGGCCAGCGCCCCGGCGACCCGGGCACCCTGCCCGGGGGGCGCCAGGACGCGGCGGGCGACTCCTCCGACGGCTTCACCGGGGGTGCCCGATGATCCTCGCGTTCCTGCCCAGGCCCGGGGTGCGCGCGCGCCGGCTCGACCCGCTCGCGCCCGTGCCGCTGCCCGACGCGGACCGCGCCGTCGCGCACATGGCCGCGAGCCTGCTGCTCGCCTACCCCGACGACGCGACGCGCGCGGCCGCCCGCACCGTGCGCGAGGCCGTCGGCGGGCTGCCCGAGCCCGTCCGGGACCGGCTCTCCGGCCTCGCCACGACCCTGCTGGACGGCGACCCCGACGCGCTGCAGGCCGACTACGTCGCCACGTTCGACCTCAAGCGGCGGTGCGCGATGTACCTGTCGTACTACGCGGCCGGGGACACCCGGAAGCGCGGCGCCGCCCTGGTCCGGTTCGTCGAGGCCTACCGCGCCGCCGGGTTCGAGACCACGGGCGACGAGCTGCCGGACTACCTGCCCACGGTGCTCGAGCTGTCCGCCCGCGGGGGCCCGGACGGGGCGAGGATCGCCGCCGCGCTGCTGACCGCGCACCGCGACGGCCTGGAGGTGCTGCGCTCGGCCCTGGCCGCTCAGCGCTCGCCGTGGACGGCCGCCGTCGAGGCCGTGTGCCTCACGCTGCCTCCCGTCGACGCCGCCACCGCGGAGCGTGTCGCCGACCTGGTGGCGGCCGGGCCACCGGCGGAGCTGGTCGGACTGAGCGGGTACGGGGACGAGGGAGAGGACCTGCCATGGGCCTGACGGATGCGACGGCCGACAAGATCATCCTGTGGGTCGTGCTGCCCTACGTGACGTTCGCGGTGCTCGTCGTGGGATCGATCTGGCGGTACCGGTACGACAAGTTCGGCTGGACCACGCGCTCCAGCGAGCTGTACGAGAAGCGCCTGCTGCGCTACGGCTCGCCCCTGTTCCACTTCGGGCTGCTGTTCGTGGTCCTCGGGCACTTCCTGGGCCTGGTGATCCCCAAGTCGTGGACGGAGGCGGTCGGCGTCAGCGAGAGCTTCTACCACTTCATCGCCACGTCCATGGGCTCGCTCGCGGCTCTCGTGGCCGTCGCCGGCCTGCTGATCCTCATCTACCGCCGCCGCTCGACGGGTCCGGTGTTCCTCGCGACCACGCGCACGGACAAGCTCATGTACGTGTTCCTCGCCGGGTCGCTCCTGTCGGGCGCGTGGGCGACCGTCCAGACCCAGCTGCTCGCCGGCGGGCACGGCTACGACTACCGCGAGACCATCTCGCCGTGGTTCCGCTCGCTCTGGTACCTGCAGCCCGAGCCGGTGCTCATGGCGGGCGTGCCCGCCGCGTTCCAGGTGCACATCGTGACCGCGATGCTCCTGTTCGCGCTGTGGCCGTTCACGCGGCTGGTGCACGCGTTCTCGGCGCCCGTGCAGTACCCGTTCCGGCCCTACGTCGTCTACCGCTCCCGCGAGGCGTCCGTGACGTCGCGCGCCCCGCGGCGCGGCTGGGACCCGACGACGACCCCGCCCCGCTGACCCCCTGACACCCCGGACGACCCGTCCGCCTCGAAGGAGGAACCATGACCTCGGCAGCGACACCCGGACCGACCGACGCCCCGGCGACCACCGCCGTGCAGGGCAACACGACCCAGCTCGCCCTCGCCACGGCCGGGTTCGCGATCTGCTTCTGGGCGTGGGCCCTGCTCGGCCCGCTGGGCAACAGCTACGGGCAGCTGTACCACCTGTCCGACTTCGAGGTGTCCGTGCTCGTGGCGGTCCCCGTCATCGTCGGGTCGCTCGGGCGCATCCCGATCGGTGCCCTCACGGACCGCTTCGGCGCCAAGGTGATGTTCCCCCTGTGCAGCGCGCTGACCATCGTGCCGGTCCTGTTCATCGGCTTCGTCGCCAACAGCCTGCCCTGGCTGCTGATCGGCGGGTTCTTCCTGGGCCTCGGTGGCACGACCTTCGCGATCGGTGTGCCCTTCGTGAACAACTGGTACCCGCCGGCCCGCCGCGGCACCGCGATCGGCATCTTCGGTGCCGGCATGGGCGGCACGGCGATCGCCTCCTTCTCCACCGTGCCGATCCGGGACGCGTGGGGCGACGGGGCGCCGTTCGTCATCGTGTCGGTGTTCCTGGCGGTCTTCGCCCTGGTGTCCCGGGCCATGCTCCGCGACTCCCCGGCCTGGACGCCCGGCTCGGGCGGCGGCATGCTGGCCCGCACGTGGGCGACGGTCAAGATCCCTGCCACGCTGCAGCTGTCCTGGCTGTACGCCATCGGATTCGGCGGTTTCGTCGCCTTCTCCGTGTACCTGCCGACGTTCCTGCAGAACGCCTACGACCTGAGCGCCAGCGACGCGTCCTTCCGCACCGCGGGCTTCGTGGTGCTCGCAGTGATCTGCCGCCCGATCGGCGGCATCCTGTCGGACCGGCTCGGCGGCGTCCCCGTGTCCATCGTCTGCTTCTCGGTGGTCACCGTGTTCGCGGCGATCGTCATCTTCCAGCCCGCGCTGGTCCCGGGCGCGACGATCGCGTTCCTCGGGATGGCTGCCGCGCTCGGTGCCTCGTCGGGCGCCACGTTCGCCCTCGTGGCGAAGATGGCGCCGGCCGGGACGGTGGGCGCCGTGACGGGCGTCGTGGGTGCCGCCGGCGGCCTCGGCGGGTTCATCCCCCCGCTGATCATGGGCGCCGTGTACGGCGCGAACGGGGACTACGGCATCGGTTTCGCGCTGCTCGCGCTCACCGCGCTCCTCACGCTGCTGTTCACCCTCGGCCCGGTGCGCAAGCGCGTGCGGGCGAACGCCGGATGAGTGCACGGGCGAAACACTTTCGGCCTAGCGTGACGACATGAGCACCGGGAGCACGCTGCGGAGCCTGGCCGAGCACGTCGGCGCCGTCCTGGCCCGCGTGGAACCGCTGCCCGCCCAGGAGGCGGCGCTCGCGGACCTCGCGCTCGAGCCGCCGGGGCGCACGCTCGGTGCCGACGTCCGCGCGGTCGCGCTGGTGCCGCCGTTCGACGCCGCGGCCATGGACGGCTACGCCGTCCGCCTCGCCGACCTGCCGGCCGACGGCGCGCCGGCGACGCTGCGGGTGGTCGGCGACCGCCGCCCGGGCTCGCCCGTGGCCGCGGAGCCGGTGGGAGCGGTGCGCATCATGACCGGGGCCCCGGTGCCCGCCTGGGCCGACGCCGTCGTGCCCGTCGAACGGACGTCGACCGGTCGGTTCGTCGCGGGCGGCCCGACGTCGGAGCTCGAGGTCACCCTGGCCCGCCAGGACCGGGCGCACGTACGGCGCCGCGGCGAGGACGTGCGCCCCGGCAACCTGCTCGGCCGCGCCGGCGACGTCGTGACCCCGGCGCTGGTCGCCGTGGCCGCGTCGGCCGGCCTGGCCACCCTGCCCGTGCGGCGGCGGCCGCGCGTCGCGGTGCTGTCCACGGGCTCAGAGCTGGTGGCGACCGGCGCCCCCGTGAGCCCCGGCCGCATCCCTGACTCCAACTCGCTGCTGCTGGCGTCGCTGGCTCGCGCCACGGGGGCCGACGTCGTCCGGGTGGGTGCCGTCCCGGACGACGCGGAGGCGCTGCGCGCCACCCTCGACACCGTGGTGAGCGGGCGATCGGCCCACGAGACGTCGACGGACGGGTCCGCCCTCCCGCGCACAGCGGCGGAGGGGGCCCTCGGGGTGGACCTGCTCGTGACGACGGGCGGCGTGTCGGCGGGGGCGTCGGACGTCGTGCGGGCGGTGCTCGACGCCGCCGACGAGCGCCTGTCCGACGTCGACGTCGCGGCCGTCGCGCTGCGCCCCGGCCGCCCGCAGGCGCTCGCCCGGTGGCGGGACGTGCCCTGGGTGGCTCTGCCCGGGAACCCGGTGAGCGCGTTCGTCTCCTTCGCACTGTTCGTGGGTCCGGCCGTCGCGGTACTCGCGGGTCGCGAGCCTCGGCGGGCCGTCCCCCGGCCCGCTGCCGGGGCGTGGCCGAGCCCGCCCGGGCGCACGCACGTCGTGCCGGTGCGGACGCTGCCGTCGGGCGAGGTGGAGCGCGCCGTCGCGCCCGCCGACGAGCGGCGGGGCGCCGTCGGCGGGCACGCGACCTCCGCCCTGCTCGGCGCCGACGGCCTGGCGCTGGTGCCGCCGGGCGTCGAGAAGGTCGAGGCCGGCGACCTCGTCGACGTCCTTCCCCTCGACCTGCCCTTCGGCCTGCACTGAGGGCAAGGACCTGACATGACGAGCGCCTCCGGTCCGACGCGAGAGCCCCCGGGCTCCTACGACGCCGTCGTCCTGGCCGGCGGGCGGGCGACACGGCTCGGCGGGGTGCCCAAGCCGACGGTCGTGCTCGACGGCGACACCCTGCTCGACCGCGCGCTGGCCGCGACGCGCGACGCGGAGCACACCGTCGTCGTCGGGCCGGACCTGCCGCTGCCGCCCGGCCGTGACGTGATCGTCGCCCGCGAGGACCCGCCGTTCGGCGGGCCGGTGGCAGGGCTCGACGCCGGGCTGCGCGCGCTCGAGCGCGCTCGGCGGCACGAGCACCCGGCTGGTCGGCGGCAGGCGGACGGTGCCGCGCCGGCGTGGGTGCTGGTGCTCGCCGTGGACGTGCCGCGCGCCGCCGAGGCGGTGCCCCTGCTGCGGGCCGCCGTCACCCACGCTGCCCAGGCCGCCGTCGACCCGGGCACGTCGGCCATCGACGGCGCCTACCTGGTCCGCGACGGGCGTGCGCAGTGGCTGGTCGGCCTCTATCGTCACGAGGCCCTGCGCGGGGCGCTGGACGCTCTCGCCGGCACGGACGGTCTGTCCGGCCTGCCGGTCCGGCGCCTGGTGGGGCTGCTGCGGTGCGTCGAGGTCCCCGACGCGGAGGCCGTCAGCGCGGACGTCGACACCTGGGACGACGTGCGACGCCTTACGGTAGGACTCCACGACGTCGTGGCCGAGCCCGCCGCGACGGCCACCGCATCCGAGCACGCGCCGCCGCAAGAGCGGGCATGACGCTGGGGAGGAACCCGATGACCGACCAGACGCCCCGCGCCGCCGAGCCCGGCTCCAGCACGCTGGACCGCTGGGTCGACGCCCTGGAGGTGGAGCTCGGGCTGCCGCCACGCAGCGTGGACGTCGGAGCCGTGCTCGACCTCGCCCGCGACGCCGCCCACCAGGTCGCGCGCCCCGCAGCCCCGGTCACGACCTACGCCGTGGGGTACGCGGCCGGGCTCGCGGCCGCGCGCGGCGACGGCTCCGACGCCCTGGAGCGCGCGACGGCGGCCGCGCTGTCCTGGCAGGACCCGGGGCCGGGCGGCGCCGGCGAGAGCTCGGGGAGCTGATCGGATGACGACCGTCTCCCTCGGGATGCCGCGGCTGCCCGCCGCGGGGGTACCCGACGTCCGCCTCCCCTCCGACCGGCCTGCCACGGGCGGCCTGCTGGACCGGTTCGGGCGGGTCGCCACCGACCTGCGCGTGTCGCTCACCGACCGCTGCAACCTGCGTTGCACCTACTGCATGCCGGCGGAGGGCCTCCCCACGCTGCCGAAGGACTCGGTGATGACGCGCGAGGAGATCGTGCGGCTCGTCGGGATCGCGACGAGCGAGCTGGGGGTGCGGCAGGTGCGGTTCACCGGTGGCGAGCCGCTGCTGCGACGCGACCTCGTCGAGATCGTGGCCGAGTGCGCCGCGCTCCCCCACCGGCCGGAGCTGAGCCTCACGACCAACGCCGTCGGCCTGGACTCCCGCGCCGCCGCCCTGCGGGAGGCCGGGCTGGACCGGGTCAACATCTCGCTCGACACCCTCGACCCGGACACCTTCGCCACCCTCGCCCGACGGCCGTTCCTGGCCCGCACGCTCGCGGGGATCGACGCCGCGGCTCGCGAGTTCGACCTCGTGAAGATCAACGCGGTCCTGGTCCGCGGCGTCAACCTCGACCACGCGGCGGAGCTCCTGTCGTGGTGCCTCGAGCGCGGTTTCGAGCTGCGGTTCATCGAGCAGATGCCGCTGGACGCCGACCACGCGTGGGACCGTGCGGCGATGGTCACCGCGGCGGAGGTGCGCGAGCAGCTCGGCACCCGCTTCGCCCTCGAGCCGGACGAGGAGCCGCGCGACGGCGCTCCCGCCGAGCGGTTCGTCGTGCGGGACCTCGACGGGGCCCCGCACGGCCGCCGCCGGGGGCGCGTCGGCATCATCGCGTCGGTCACGGAGCCGTTCTGCGACGACTGCCGTCGCACCCGCCTCACCGCCGAGGGCGGGGTGCGCGACTGCCTGTTCGCGCACACCGAGACCGACCTGCTGGGCCCGCTGCGCGCGGGGGCGGACGACGCCGTCCTGGCCGACCTGTGGCGCGGGGCCATGTGGGCCAAGCAGGCCGGGCACGGCATGAGCGACTCCGGCTCCGGCACCGACCTCGACAGCTCGGGCTTCACCCAGCCCGAGCGGACCATGAGCGCCATCGGAGGATGACTCTGTGACCGACCAGCTGACGGACGTGACGACCGACGCGCAGGGCGGGGCGAAGGCCGTCAGCCTGCGCTACTTCGCCGCGGCGCGCGCCGCCCTCGGCCGCGCGGAGGAGACGCTCGTCGTTCCGCCGGGCGCGACCGTCGGCGACGTCGTCGCCCGCCTGACCGCGACCGACCCCGAGGCGGGGCCGGTGCTCGCCCGGTGCAGCGTGCTGCTCGACGGCCGCCGGGCCGCGCCGTCCGACGTCGTGCCTGACGGCGCCAGCCTCGACCTGCTGCCGCCCTTCGCGGGCGGCTGACCCCGGACAGGCATCGTCCGGCGGCGGGTCAGCCCTCGCGGTGCGCCCGGAGGACGGCGGCGGCCTGCGGCAGCACGTCCGTGAGATCACCGACGACGGCGAAGTCGCAGATCTCGAAGATCGGGGCCTCCGGGTCGGAGTTGACCGCCACGATCACCTGCGACGCCTGCATCCCGCCGCGGTGGTGCGGCGCCCCGGAGATGCCCGCGCCCACGTACAGGCGCGGCGCGATGGTGACGCCCGTCTGGCCGATGTAGCGGTCGAACCAGCCCTCGAAGACGGCGTCGCGGGACGCGCCGACCGCGGCGCCGAGCGCGTCGGCGAACTCCTCGACAGCGCCGAAGTCGCCGCCCGTGCCACGGCCGCCCGCGACGACCACCGCGGCCTCCTCCAGCGTCGGGCGGCCCGGCGCGCGCTCCTTGACCTCGCGCGACGTGACCACCACGCCGCAGGTGCCGGCCGGCAGCGCGACGGGCAGCGCCTCGACGTCGGTCGCGACGGGGGCGGCGGCAGGCTCGGGCACGACGGCGTTCGAGCGCACGGTGAGCACGGCGACGTCGGCGGTGACCACGCACCGGGTGTCCCAGGCGCCCGCGAAGACGCGCTTGCCGGCCACGACGCGGCCGTCGGAGTCCTCGTCGACGACGGCGGCGTCGATGACCAGGCCGGCGCCCAGGGCGTGCGCGGCCAGGGCGGCGGCCTCCTTCGCGCCGAACGTCGCGGGCGCGAGGACGACGTCGGCGTCGGTGCGGCGCACGGCGGCGGCGAGCGTCGCACCGACCACGGCCGGCAGGTGCCGTGCGTCGTCGCCCCCCGCGGCCTGGAGGGCGTCGATCGGCACCTCGGCCTGGTGCACGGTCTCGACGCCGTAGGCGCCGAGCTGGGCCAGCACCTCGACCGTGGGCGCCTCGAGGGCGACGGCCTCGACACGGCCGAGGCCGCGGCCGATGGTGAGCAGCTCCAGCGCGCTGGAGCGGACCTCCGTCGCCGGGTCCAGCAGGACGAGGACGGTGCGGTTACGGGTGGGCTCGTTCGTCGTCACGGTCGCGTCCTCTCAGACCAGCTCGTTGCGGATGAGGTACTCGGCGAGGGCGGTGCCGCCCTCGCCCTTGTCGACCACCAGCTGCACCTCGGGGCGGGCGGGGCGTGGCGTGGCGGCGATCGCGTCCGTACGCGCGCCGGCGGCGCCGACGGTGGCGGGGTCCAGCCCGAGGTCGGCGGCCGACCACGTCTCGACCTGCTTGGTGCGGGCCGCCATGATCAGCTTGAAGTTCGGCATGCGCGGCGTGTTGGCCGTGTCCGCGACGGACAGGACGGCGGGCAGGGGCGCGGCGAGCGTCTCCGTGGCCTCGTCGGTCTCGCGCGTGACGGTGAGGGTGCCACCGGCGACGTCGATCTTCTTCGCGAGCGTGACCGCGGGGCGGCCGAGCTCGGCGGCGACGAGCGCCGGCACCACGGACCCGAGGCCGTCGAGCGCGGCCATGCCGGTGACCACCAGGTCGACGGGGGCGCCGTCGGCCTCGAGCCTGCGCACCCCGGCGGCGAGCGCCGCGGCGGTGCCGAAGTAGTCGGAGCCCGCCAGCGTGTCGTCGGTGACGCGCACGGCTCGGTCCACGCCCATCTGGAACGACTTGCGCAGGGCCACGTCCCCCTCGGCAGGAGCGACCGTCAGGGCGACGACCTCGCTCGCGGCGCGCTCGTCCTCGGGCAGCGCGTCGAGGATCCGCAGGGCCGCCTCGAGCGCGTTCTCGTCCAGCTCGTTGAGGGTCCCGACGCCGGGGTCGCGGTCCACCCGACAGTCCACGAACCGCCGCTCCGCGTTGATGTCCGGCACGTACTTCACGGCGACGACGATGCGCACGGGCGCGACCTCCAGCTCACGGTGGTGACGACCGGCCGCAGGCGCTGCGGCCGACGGTGTCGAGCCTACCTGCGGGGCCGCCCGCAGGCCGCCGTCGTCCACTGGCGGACGACGGCGGTTCGGGGCGGGGCCGACCGGGCATGACCGGGCGGGTCGCGCGCGGCTGTCGGTCACGGCAGGCACCATGTCCGCATGGACGTCCCCATGGAGTCGCGCCCCAAGGTCACGCCGCTGACGCGCCCGCAGGTGCGACGCAGCCACGTCCCGCCGCTGGGGGTGCACCCGACGCCGGACGGCGGGGTGGACGTGGCCGTCGCGGCGTCGCACGCGGACGGCGTGGAGCTGTGCCTGATCGACGTCGTCGAGCCGGACCTCGACCCGCA
This sequence comes from Isoptericola sp. NPDC055881, assembly GCF_053615895.1. Lineage (NCBI taxonomy): Bacteria > Bacillati > Actinomycetota > Actinomycetes > Micrococcales > Promicromonosporaceae > Isoptericola > Isoptericola sp. NPDC055881. The sequence continues at coordinate 20,038 of NZ_JBSHCR010000025.1, read as the reverse complement.
CGACCCGGCGCGGTACGCCGAGCGCCGGGTCCTGCTGGACGGCCCGGTCTACGGCGTCTGGCACGCCCACGTGCCGCAGGTGCGGCCGGGCCAGCGGTACGGGTTCCGGGTCCACGGCGCGTGGGACCCGGAGGCGGGCCAGCGCCACAACCCCGCCAAGCTGCTGGTGGACCCGTACGCCCGCGGCCTGGTGGGCGACCTCACCTACGGGCCGGAGACGCACGGCGCCGTGAGCACGCCCGGCGGCGACGACCCGGACTCCCCGGCGGGCCGGTCCTGGGTGGCGGAGCGCTACGGGGAGCCGGACGAGCGCGACTCGCTCGCCTTCGTGCCGCACTCCGTGGTCCTGCCCGCGTACGACGGCCCCCCGCCGCTGAGCCGGCCGCGCGTCCCGTGGGCCGACACCGTGGTCTACGAGGCGCACGTCAAGGGGCTGACCGCGACGCACCCGGACGTGCCGCCCGAGCTGCGCGGCACGTACGCGGGGGTCGCGCACCCGGCGACGATCGCCCACCTGACGAGCCTCGGCGTCACCACCCTCGAGCTGCTGCCGATCCACGCCTTCGCCAGCGAGCCCTACCTGGTGGCCCAGGGGCTCACGAACTACTGGGGGTACCAGACGCTCGGCTTCTTCGCCCCGCACGCCGCGTACGCCACGCGGGCGGCGCGCGAGGCCGGGCCGGCCGCCGTCCTCGACGAGGTCCGCGGCATGGTGCACCTGCTGCACGAGGCGGGCATCGAGGTGCTGCTGGACGTCGTGTACAACCACACCTGCGAGGGCGGCGACGACGCCCTGCACGTGAGCTGGCGCGGCCTCGACAACGCGGGCTACTACCTGCACGACGGCGCCTCCCCCGCCGCGCTCGCCGACGTCACCGGCACGGGGAACTCGCTCGACTTCCGCCGCCCGCGCGTGGTGCAGCTCGCGCTGGACTCGCTGCGGTACTGGGCGGAGGTCGTGGGCGTGGACGGGTTCCGGTTCGACCTGGCGGTCACCCTGGGACGCACCCACCACGGCTTCTCCCCCGACCACCCGTTCCTCGTGGCCCTGCAGACCGACCCCGTGCTGAACAACCTCAAGCTGGTGGCCGAGCCGTGGGACGTCGGGCCGGGCGGCTGGCAGACCGGCAACTTCCCCCCGCCCACCGCGGAGTGGAACGACCGGTTCCGCGACGCCGTGCGAGGTTTCTGGCTCGACGCGCCGCGCGAGGGCTCGCACGGGCGGCCGATGCACGGCCTGCGGGAGCTCACCACGCGGCTGGCGGGCTCGGCCGACCTGTTCGGGCACTCGGACCCGCCGCTGGTGCGCGGCCCGGTCGCGTCGGTCAACTACGTCACCGCGCACGACGGCTTCACCCTGGCGGACCTCGTCGCCTACGACCACAAGCACAACGAGGCCAACGGCGAGGACAACCGCGACGGGTCGGACCACAACCTGTCCTGGAACCACGGGGTCGAGGGGCACGCGCCCGGCGCCGACGACGGGGAGGGCGGTGGCGACACCGCCACCGAGCCGTGGTCCGCCGTCGTGCCCCTGCGTCGCCGCTCCCAGCGCAACCTGCTGGCCATGCTGCTCCTGTCCGCCGGGACCCCGATGCTGACCGCCGGCGACGAGCTCGGCCGCACGCAGCGCGGCAACAACAACGCGTACGCGCAGGACAACGAGATCTCGTGGGTCGGCTGGGACCTCGAGGACGCGGCCCGCGACCTCCTCGACACCACCCGCTTCCTGGTGGCGTTGCGGGCGGAGCACGCGGCGCTGCGCGCGGACTCGTTCTTCCTCGGGTCCCCCCGTCCCGGCGAGGACGAGCCGGACCTGCTGTGGTTCGCCGTCGACGGCGCGCCGATGGACCGGGACGCGTGGGCCGTCGCCGGGCGGCGGGTCGTGCAGATGCTGCGCCCCGGGCCGGCCGACGGCGACGCGCACGTGCTGCTCGTCCTCAACGGCGGGCTGGACGACACCGACGTGACGTTGCCCCCGGCACCCGGCGGCGCGTCGTGGGAACGGGTGTGGAGCTCGTCGTGGGACCGCCCGGAGCAGCCGGAGGGCCCGCCCGGCGACGACGACGGCGCGACCGTGGTCGAGGCGCTGAGCGTGGAGGTCCATCTGGGTCGGTGACGCTGCCCGCCACCGGTGTGCGCGGGGTCACACCTCTGCCAGACTTCGCGCATGGATGCGGACGTCGTCGTCATCGGAGGGGGCCTGTCGGGGCTCGTCACGGCCACGGAGCTCACCGCGGCGGGCCGGCGGGTGGTGCTGCTGGACCAGGAGCCGGAGGCGTCGTTCGGCGGCCAGGCGTGGTGGTCGTTCGGCGGCCTGTTCCTGGTCGGGTCGCCCGAGCAGCGCGCGATGGGCGTGCACGACTCGGCCGACCTGGCGTGGGCGGACTGGCTGGGCTCCGCGCAGTTCGAGCCCGGCGCCGAGCGCGGCGAGGGTCCCGACCGCCACGGGTACGCGTGGGCCCGGCGGTTCGTCGAGTTCGCCGCGGGCGACCTGCGCTCGTGGTTGCGCGGCAAGGGCGTGCGCTGGTTCCCGCTGGTCCAGTGGGCCGAGCGCGGCGGGTACACGGTGGGTCATGCCGACGGCCGGGTGGAGCACGGCAACTCCGTGCCCCGCTTCCACGTCACCTGGGGCACCGGCCCGGGCATCGTCGCGCCGTTCGTCGCCGCGGCCCTGGCGGCGCGCGACGCCGGGCTGCTGGACCTGCGCTTCCGTCGTCGCGTCACGGGGCTGGTCACGACGGACGGCCGCGTCACCGGCGTGCGTGCGGACGTCCTGGCCGACCAGCCCGTCGCAGGGCTGCCGTTCGGTGGCCGCGGTGCGCCGTCGAACCGCGACGTCGTGGGCTCGGAGGAGATCGCCGCAGGCGCCGTCGTCGTCGCGTCCGGTGGCATCGGTGCCAACCACGACCTGGCCCGCGCGCACTGGGACCCCGAGGCGGGCACGTTGCCCGACCGGATGCTGTCCGGCGTCCCGGACTCGACCGACGGCCTCATGCTCGGGATCGCCGCCGAGGCGGGCGCCGCCCTCGTGCACGAGGACCGGATGTGGCACTACCCCGAGGGCATCGCCAACCACTCGCCCGTCTGGACGAACCACGGCATCCGCATCCTTCCCGGCCCCTCGTCGCTGTGGCTCGACGCCGACGGCGGCCGCCTGCCTGCCCCGCTGTTCCCCGGCTTCGACGCCCTGGGGTCGCTGCAGCACGTCACCCGGCGCGGCGACGACCACTCCTGGTTCGTGCTCAACAAGGCGATCATGGAGTCCGAGTTCGCCCTGTCGGGGTCCGAGCAGAACCCCGACCTCACCGGCAAGGACGTCCGGCTCCTGGCGCAGCGCGTGCTGCCGCGCGCCGTCGGGCCCGTCGCGAGGTTCGCCGCCGAGTCTCCCGAGTTCCTCTGGGCGGACACCCCGGCCGAGCTCGCCGCGAAGATGAACGCCCTCGTCGACGCGACCCCCGGCTCGAAGGGGCACGTGGACCCGGACGCGCTCGCCGCCGTCGTCGCCGCCCGCGACGCCCAGGTGGCCTCCGGGCTGGGCAAGGACCCGCAGGTCGTGGCGACGCGCGCCACCCGCGACTACCGCGTGGACAAGCTGATCCGCGTCGCCCGGCCGCGCCCGCTGACGACGCCGAAGGACGGCCCGCTGCTCGCCGTCCGGCTGTCGGTCCTGACCCGCAAGACGCTCGGCGGCCTGTGGTGCGACCCGTCGGGACGCGTCCTGCGCGCCGACGGGTCCGTGCTGGACGGTCTGTGGGCCGTCGGCGAGGCCGCCGGGTTCGGCGGCGGCGGCGTGCACGGCCACCGCGCGCTGGAGGGCACCTTCCTCGGGGGCTGCCTGCACACCGGCCGCACCACCGGCCGCGCCCTCGCCGCCGGCGCCTGACCGCCGAGGTAGTCCAGCCCCCCGCGAGGTAGCACGCGAGCCCGCGAGGTAGTTCAGATCCCCGCGAGGTAGTGGCCTCGTGACTACCTCGGTGCTCGACGAACTACCTCGCGGATTCTTGAACTACCTCGCCGCCTCCGGTGCTACCTCACGGCCTCCGGCACTACCTCGCGGATTCTTGAACTACCTCGCCGCGTCCCGTGCTACCTCGCGGGCCTGCGTGCTGCCTCGGCGAGGGAGGCGCTGGCGCGACGACGGCGAGTGCGCGCGCGCCATGCGGGCCTGCTGGCTAGCGTGGAGGCCGTGACGTCTCCGCAGCCCACGCCGCACGTGCCGATCGGACGGATCCCCGTCCTCGAGCTCTCCCCCGTCGTCGAGGGCGGGCGCTGGCCGGCGAAGGCGGCCGTCGGCGAGGTGGTGCCGGTCGAGGCCACCGTGTTCCGCGAGGGGCACGACGCCGTCGCGGCCACCGCCGTCCTGCTCGCGCCGGACGGCTCGGTGCACTCCACCGCGCCCATGACCGACGTCGCGCCGGGCCTCGACCGCTTCCGCGGCTTCCTGCAGCCCGACGCGGAGGGCGACTGGTCGTTCCGCGTCGAGGGCTGGGCGGACCCGTATGCGACGTGGGCGCACGACGCGGTGATCAAGTTCGACGCCGGGCAGGACGTGGAGCTCGTGCTGGCGGAGGGCCGCCTGCTGTTCGAGCGCATCGTCGCCCCGGAGCTGCAGGCCGCACGGTCCGCGGCCGACGCCGCCACGCTGGAGGCGGCGGCCCGCGAGCTCTCCGACACCACGCGCCCGCCCGAGGCACGGCTGGCGATGGCGATGACGGCCGCGGTGAAGGACGCCCTGCGCCGTGCGCCGCTGCGCGACCTCGTGACGGCGAGCGCCGCGTACCCCCTCCGCGTGAGCCGTCCGCTGGCGCTCGCGGCGAGCTGGTACGAGCTGTTCCCGCGCTCCGAGGGCGCGGCGCGGCGCAAGGACGGGACGTGGCGCTCGGGCACGTTCCGGACGGCGGCGCGTCGGCTGCCGGAGATCGCCGCGATGGGGTTCGACGTCGTCTACCTCACCCCGGTGCACCCCATCGGCACGACGTTCCGCAAGGGCCGGAACAACACCCTGGACCCGCAGCCGGGCGACCCGGGCAGCCCGTACGCGATCGGTGCGCCCGACGGTGGTCACGACGCGATCCACCAGGACCTCGGCTCCGAGGCCGACTTCCGTGCCTTCGTCGCGGCGGCTCGCTCCCACGATCTCGAGGTGGCGCTCGACCTGGCGCTGCAGTGCTCGCCCGACCACCCGTGGGTGACCGAGCACCCGGAGTGGTTCACGATCCGCGCCGACGGGACGATCGCGTACGCGGAGAACCCGCCGAAGAAGTACCAGGACATCTATCCGCTGAACTTCGACCGCGACCCGCAGGGCCTGGCGGAGGAGATCCTGCGCATCGTGCTGCTGTGGGTGGACCGGGGCGTGACGGCGTTCCGCGTCGACAACCCGCACACCAAGCCGCTGGACTTCTGGGAGTGGCTGCTGGCGCGGGTGCACGCGACGCACCCGGAGGTGCTGTTCCTGTCGGAGGCGTTCACCCGGCCCGCGATGATGCAGACGCTCGCGCGCATCGGGTTCCACCAGTCGTACACCTACTTCACCTGGCGCACGACCAAGGAGGAGATCGAGGAGTACCTGCAGGAGGTGTCCGGGCCGCAAGGCTCGGTGCTGCGCCCGTCGTTCTGGCCGACGACGCACGACATCCTGCCGCCGTACCTGCAGCACGGCGGGGTGGCGGGCTTCGCGGTGCGCGCGGTCCTGGCGGCGCTCGGCAGCCCCACGTGGGGGATCTACTCGGGCTACGAGCTGGTGGAGAACGTGCCGCGGCCGGGCGTCGAGGAGCAGATCGACAACGAGAAGTACGAGTACAAGCCGCGCGACTGGTCGCAGGCCGACGTCATCGGCGTCTCCACGCTGCTGCGGCGTCTGAACGAGATCCGGCGGGCGCACCCCGCGCTGCAGCAGCTGCGCGACCTGACGGTGCACCCGACGACGAACGACCAGGTCGTGGCGTTCTCCCGGCGCGTGCGTGCCGAGCACCTGCCCGGCGCGGGGCGGCCGGGCGCCACGACGGACGACGTCGTGCTCGTGGTGCTGAACCTGGACCCGTGGACCACGCAGGAGTCCACGGTGCTCCTCGACCTCGAGGCCCTCGGGCTGACGCGGCCCGACGGCGTGGAGGACCAGGCGTTCTTCGTCGCCCACGACGAGCTGTCGGGCGCGACGTACCCGTGGGGCGCGCACCCGTACGTCCGCCTCGACCCGCGCGAGCAGGTGGCGCACGTGCTCACCGTGGGGCTGGCGTGACGGCCGCCATGACACGGCCGACGGCGGTCCGGCGATGACGCCCGAGGTGCCGCGCCCCATCACGCGCCAGGTGCCGGTCCAGGCGCTGCCCACGCGCCCGCAGCCGACGCCGCCGCCGCTGGACAAGCCGGGGCTGTCCGACGACCCGGAGTGGTACCGCACGGCGGTGTTCTACGAGGTCATCGTGCGCGCCTTCTCCGACACCGCCGGGGCGGGCACGGGCGACCTGCGGGGCGTCACCGAGCGGCTCGACTACCTGCAGTGGCTGGGGGTGGACTGCCTGTGGCTGCCGCCGTTCTACCCGTCCCCGCTGCGCGACGGCGGGTACGACGTCGCCGACTACACGTCGATCGCGAGCCAGTACGGCACCGTCGGGGACTTCACCGAGCTCATCGAGGCGGCGCACGCGCGCGGCATCCGGGTGGTGGTGGACCTGGTGATGAACCACACCAGCGACCAGCACCCCTGGTTCCAGGCGTCGCGGGCCGACCCGCACGGTCCCTACGGCGACTTCTACGTGTGGTCCGACGACGACACCCGGTACCCGGACGCGCGCATCATCTTCGTGGACACGGAGACGTCCAACTGGACGTTCGACCCGGAGCGCCGGCAGTACTTCTGGCACCGGTTCTTCAGCCACCAGCCGGACCTCAACTTCGAGAACCCGCGCGTCGTGGACGCCATGCTGGACGTGGCGCGGTTCTGGCTGGCGATCGGCGTGGACGGCTTCCGGCTCGACGCCGTCCCGTACCTGTTCGAGGCAGAGGGCACGAACTGCGAGAACCTGCCGGAGACGCACGCGTTCCTGCGCCGGGTGCGCCGCATGATCGACGACGAGTACCCGGGCCGCATCATGCTGGCCGAGGCGAACCAGTGGCCGCAGGAGGTCGTCGACTACTTCGGCACCGCGGACGAGCCCGAGTGCCACATGTGCTTCCACTTCCCCGTGATGCCGCGCGTCTACTACGCGATGCGCGACCAGCGGGCCCGGCCGCTGCTGGACATCCTCGCGGACACCCCCGACATCCCCGCGCCGGGCGGCCAGTGGTCCACGTTCCTGCGCAACCATGACGAGCTGACCCTCGAGATGGTCTCCACCGAGGAGCGCGCGGCGATGTACGGGTGGTTCGCCCCCGACCCGCGCATGCGGGCCAACATCGGCATCCGCCGGCGGCTGTCGCCCCTGCTCGACAACTCGCGCAAGGAGGTGGAGCTGGCGCACGCGCTGCTGCTGAGCCTGCCGGGCAGCCCGTGCCTGTACTACGGGGACGAGATCGGCATGGGCGACAACATCTGGCTGCCCGACCGCGACTCGGTGCGCACCCCGATGCAGTGGACCCCGGACCGCAACGCCGGCTTCTCCACCGCCGACCCGGGCAAGCTGTACCTGCCGCTGGTGCAGTCGCTCGTGCACCACTACCAGCACACCAACGTCGAGGCGCAGCTCGCGCAGCCGTCCTCCCTGCTGCACTGGGTGCACGGCATGCTCGCCGTGCGACGCCTGCACCCGGCGTTCGGCACCGGGGACCTGACGGCCCTCGACGCGGACGACGAGGCGGTGATCGCGTTCACCCGCTCGGCGCCCGGCGAGACGCTGCTCATGGCGGCGAACCTGTCCGCCACGGCACGCTCGGCGCGCGTGCGGCTGCCCGGGCGCGCGGGATGGTCGCTGACCGACCTCTTCGGGGGCGCCCGGTTCCCCGACGTCGGGCCGGACGAGTCGATCACGATGACGTGGGGGTCCCGCGACTTCTACTGGCTGCTGCTGACCCCGCCGGCGTCGCCGGTCGCGACCACCTCCGGGGGCGGTCGCGCATGACCGCGGTGCGGCCGGCCGCGGACGTCCCCGACCCGAGCGTCGGGGACCTGCTCGCGGCCTGGCTGCCGGGCCGGCGCTGGTTCCCCGCGGGCGGGGCCAGCGGCGCCGACGTGCGGGTCGAGCCGTGGCTGGCCGTGACGTTCGACGACGAGCGCGGCACGGCCGGCACCGCGACGGGCGGGTCCGGCGCGGGCGGCGACGTCGTCGTCGTCCTGACCGCGCTGCACGGCGCGGGCGTGCCCGGGGGCTCCGCGGTGGCACAGGTGCCGCTGGTCCTCACCGACCCGGCGGAACGCGGGCCAGGGTTCATCGCCGAGGTCCGCACCGCCGCGGGGCCGGTCGCGGTGCACGACGGCGGTGCCCACCCCGCCTGCTGGCTCGCCCTGCTGCGCGCCGCCGGCGCCGGCGACGGCGTGGACGACGCGGCGCTGGTGGCCGGCGGGCGCGTCGTGGCGGGCGAGCAGTCGAACACGAGCGTCGTGCTGCCGGGCGTGCCGTCCCCCGGCGGCACGGGCGGGATGCTCAAGATCCTGCGGACCGTGACCCCCGGCCCGCACCCCGACGTGGTCGTACCGCGCGCCCTGACCCGCGCGGGGTGGGACGGCGTGCCGCGGTTCCTCGGCGCCCTGCAGGTTCCCACGGCGCCGGGCGTGACCACCGCCCTCGCCGTCCTCAGCGAGCTGGTGCCCCAGGCCCGGGACGGCTTCGAGCTGGCCTGCGAGCACGCCGGCAGCGGCGAGTCGTTCGCCCAGCTCGCGGCGGACCTCGGGCGGGTGCTCGCCGAGCTGCACGCCGTGCTGCGCCAGGCGATGCCTCCCGGCCCGCTGCTGGACCCGGCGACGTTCGTCGACGGGCTGCGACGCCGGGCGGCGCTCGCCGTCGCCGAGGCGCCCTCCCTCGCGGCGCGCGAGCCCGAGATCGCCACCCTCCTCGACGACCTGCAGGTCCGCCTGCCCCGCCTGCGGCTGCAGACGGTGCACGGCGACCTGCACCTCGGCCAGGCCCTGCACGGCGCGACGGGCTGGAAGCTGCTCGACTTCGAGGGCGAGCCGCAGCGCCCCGCGGCGGAGCGCACGGCGCCGGACCTCCCGCTGCGCGACGTCGCGGGCATGGTGCGCTCGTTCTCGTACGCGGCGGCCGTCGGCGGGGCGCCCGACCCGTACTGGGAGGCCGAGGCGGTGCACGCCTTCCTCGCCCGCTACCGCCGGGCCGCCGACGCCTCGGCAGCGGTGAGCGGCCTGAACACCAGCCGCCCGCCGGCGCTCGACCCCCCGACCGCCGACGCGGTGCTCGCCGCCCTCGTGCTCGACAAGGCGCTCTACGAGGTGGTCTACGAGACCCGCCAACGTCCCCGGTGGGTGCACATCCCGCTGTCCGCGGTGGACCGCGTGCTCAACCGCCCGCGCTGACCGCGCGCCCGACCAGGTCGTTCGCGCTGCGCACCGCGGCGGCGAACGCCTCCGGGTCGCCGCCCGCGGGAGAGGTGACGCGCAGGGTGACGCGCTCGCCCGCCCGCAGCGTCACCATGCCCGCGTCGACGCGCGCCGCCGGGTCCACGACGTCGGCGTGGCAGAACACGTCCCGTGCGAGGGACGTGGCTGTCACGTGCAGCTCGCAGCCGTCCGCCGTGCGCGTGGCCTCGATCCGCAGGGCTCGAGGGTCGAGACGCTGGTCCACGACCTCCGCCCCGTGCCGCAGTGCCACGGCGACGTCGGCCGCCGGGTCGTCCGGGGCGGCCACGAGGACCTCCTCGCCCGGGTCGCCGAAGGTGGCGACGTCGGCCGGGACCGGCACCGTCGCGGCCCCGCGGGCGGGGACGTCGACCTCGAGGGTCGTGGTCGCGAGGACGGCACCGTCGAGCCGCTCCCGCGTGACGGTCCACGTCCCGGCCAGCCGTGCCCCCGTGTCGTTGACCACCACGAGGGCAACGCCGTCCGGCTCCGGCGGCACACCCTCCCAGGCGGCGGCGCGCGCAGCGTCGGAGGCCCGGGGCTGGAGCGTCGCGAGCCGGGGCGCGTAGGCCGCGCGCAGCGCGTGCCAGAGTGGCTTGCGGTGCTCGTCGTGGTCGACCGCCGCCCACGACACGACCGGCCAGCTGTCGTTGAGCTGCCACATGATCGTGCCGGTGTTGTGCGGGGTCAGGGACCGCACGTGCTCGATGCCGAACCGCACGGCGTGCGCCTGGTTGAGCTGGGTGGTCCAGTGCCAGTCCTCGATCGTGGCCGGGTCGGGCAGGTGCCCCTGCCAGCCGCGCTCCAGCTTGGCGTTGCCCAGGTGCGCCTTCTGGTGCACGAGCATCTGGTGGCCGAACGGGTCGAGCGGCTCGTCGTGGACGACGCGGGTGAGCGTGGACCACGCCGGCGGGCCCTGGAAGCCGAACTCCGACAGGAAGCGCGGCCGGTAGCGGGCGTAGACGCCGTAGTCCTCCCGGTTCCACACGTCCCAGATGTGCATCGTGCCGTAGCGCTCGTCGTTCGGGTGGCGGTAGTCGCCGAACGAGTACGGGCTCGCCGGCGAGTACGGGCGCGTGGGGTCCAGCTCGGCCAGCACGCCGGGCAGCAGCTCGCGGTAGTACAGGTCGCCCCAGGGGCGGCCGTCCAGCATGCCGGCCCACCCCCAGTCAACCGAGCCCCACGTGTTCTCGTTGTTGCCGTTCCAGATCACCAGCGAGGGGTGCGGGCTGAGCCGGGTGACGTTCTCCCGGGCCTCGGCCTCCACCTCGGAGCGCATCGGCTCGTCCTCGCCGTAGGCGGCGCACGCGAACGGGAAGTCCTGCCACATCAGCAGGCCGCGCTCGTCGGCGAGGTCGTACAGGTCGTCCGACTCGTAGATGCCGCCTCCCCACACCCGCAGGAGGTTGACGTTCGCCTCGAGGGCGTCGGCGACGCGGCGGGCGTACCGGTCGCGATCGATCTCGGTGAGGAACGCGTGGTCGGGGATCCAGTTCGCCCCCCGGACGAGCACCGTCTCGCCGTTGACCTTCAGCACGAACGGCGCGCCGGCGTCGTCGGGGGCGGTGTCCAGCTCGACCGTGCGGAAGCCGACGCGCCCCGACCAGCGGGCGGCGGCGCCGTCGCTCGTGGCCGTCACGTCGACGTCGTAGAGCGGCTGCGCACCGTGGCCGACCGGCCACCAGCGGCGCACGCCCGGCACCCGCACGGTCACCACGCCCTCGACCTCCCCGGCGGGCACGCTGCCCGTCGCCAGGAGCTGCCCACCGTCGGGCCCGGTGACACGCACCTCCAGCGGCACCGCGCCGGCGCCCGTCGCGCCGTCGCGCTCGATCTCGACGTGCGCGGTGAGGACGCCGTCGTGCCCGCCCTGCTCATCTGCACCGGCGACGTCGACGAGCGGCCGCACGGAGACGACGCGCACCCCGGACCAGGAGTCGAGGCCGATCGGCTTCCAGATGCCCGCGCCGGCGACGTCGATCCCCCAGTCCCAGCCGAACGAGCAGGCCATCTTGCGCAGCTGGTTGTACTCGTGGTGGTTGGTCGACGGCAGCGTGCCGTCCCGCTCGGCGCGAGCCAGCGCCTCGGGCACGGGCGCGGCGAAGGTGACGACCAGGGAGTTGTCGCCCTCTCGCAGCGCGTCGCGCGCGTCCCACCGGAAGGACCGGTGCATGTTCTGCGTCGTGCCGAGCTCGACCCCGTTGAGCTCCACCGTCGCCACGGTGTCGAGCCCGAGCGCGACCAGGTCGTGCCGCGTGGCGTCACCCGGCTGCCACGCGAACGTCGTCGCGTACCGCCACGAGGTGTCGCCGACCCACTGCTGCGACGTCTCGTTGTCGCCGTCGAACGGTGCGTCGATGAGGCCCGCCCGGTGCAGGTCGAGGTGGGCCTCCCCCGGTACTGCCGCGGGGATCCCGGCCGTGAGGGCCGCGGGCACCGTGTCCGGCGCGCCGGCGGGGAGCGTGGGGGCCGTCAGGCTCCACCCGTCGTGCAGGGCGCGGAAGGTCGGGGGCAGGGAGGTCATGGAGGAGTCCTTCGTCGTGCACAGAGAGGCGGTCCGGACGGCCGGGGTCCTGCCACCTCCCGTGAAGTGGTCGAAGCACACGCTATGCCCCGCGGGCACGCTCGCGGGGCCTCCCGTCCGGGCCGCGCGTCGGAACGCGACACCCGGGGGTCCGTGGAATCGTGAGCGCATGACGCCAACGCCGCCTCCTGTCGATCCCGAGGTGCTGACCGCGGTCGCGCAGGGCACCCTGCACGACCCGCACACGGTCCTCGGCCCGCACCTCCTGGACGCCTCGGCGGCCGACGGCTCCGCCTGGGCGGTGGTGCGGACGCTGCGGCCGCTGGCGGACGAGGTGACGGTGGTGCTCGGCGACGGCGAGCACCCGGCGCGGCACGTGGCGGCCGGCGTGTGGGAGGCCGTGGTCCCGGCGGGCGTGGACGCGGCAGGGGTGCAGCACGCGCCGGACTACCGCGTGCGCACCCGGTACGACGACGACGTGCAGACCGTCGACGACCCGTACCGCTTCCTGCCCACCCTCGGCGAGGTGGACCTGCACCTCGTGGCGGAGGGTCGGCACGAGGAGCTCTGGCGGGTGCTCGGCGCCAACCCGCACCGGTACGCGAGCGCGCTCGGCGACGTCGACGGCACGGCGTTCGCCGTCTGGGCACCGAACGCGCGCGGGGTGCGGCTCGTGGGCGACCACAACCGGTGGACCACCGTGCACCCGATGCGCTCCCTCGGCTCGAGCGGGGTGTGGGAGCTCTTCGTGCCCGGTGTCGGTGGGGGAACGCGGTACAAGTACGAGGTGCTCGGCGCCGACCGCGTGTGGCGGGCCAAGGCCGACCCTCTGGCCAAGGGCACGGAGGTGCCGCCCGCCACGGCGTCCGTCGTCGTCGACTCGGCCTACGAGTGGGGCGACGACGCGTGGCTGTCGCAGCGTGCGGCGAGCGACCCGCACTCCGGGCCGGTCAGCGTCTACGAGGTGCACCTGGGTTCGTGGCGGCCCGGGCTCGGATACCGCGAGCTGGCCGAGGAGCTCACCACCTACGTCGTCGAGCAGGGCTTCACCCACGTGGAGCTGCTGCCCGTGGCGGAGCACCCGTTCGGCGGGTCGTGGGGCTACCAGGTCACGGGCTACTACGCGCCCACGGCGCGGTTCGGGCACCCTGACGACTTCCGCCACCTGGTGGACCGGCTGCACCAGGCGGGCGTCGGCGTCATCCTCGACTGGGTGCCGGGGCACTTCCCGCGCGACGAGTTCGCCCTCGCCCGGTTCGACGGCGCGCCCCTGTACGAGCACCCCGACCCGCGCCGGGGCGAGCAGCCCGACTGGGGCACGTACGTCTTCGACTTCGGCCGGCGCGAGGTGCGCAACTTCCTCGTCGCCAACGCCACCTACTGGTTCGAGGAGTTCCACGCCGACGGGCTGCGCGTCGACGCCGTGGCCTCGATGCTCTACCTCGACTACTCGCGCGAGCCCGGGCAGTGGGTCCCCAACGTCCACGGCGGACGCGAGAACCTCGAGGCGATCGCGTTCCTGCAGGAGGCGAACGCCACGGCGTACCGCCGCTCCCCTGGCGTCATGATGATCGCGGAGGAGTCGACGGCCTTCCCCGGCGTGACGAGCCCGACTTCCGCGGGCGGCCTCGGTTTCGGCCTGAAGTGGAACATGGGCTGGATGAACGACGGGCTGCGCTACGTCGCGCACGACCCGATGTACCGCCGCTACCACCATCACGAGCTGACGTTCTCGCTGGTCTACGCGTTCTCCGAGCAGTACGTGCTGCCGGTCAGCCACGACGAGGTGGTGCACGGCAAGGGGTCGCTGCTGCGCCGCATGCCGGGCGACCGGTGGAAGCAGCTCGCGGGCGTGCGCGCCTTCCTCGCCTACCAGTGGACGCACCCTGGCAAGCAGCTGCTCTTCATGGGCCAGGAGTTCGCCCAGGACGCCGAGTGGAACGAGGGCGCCGGCTTGGACTGGTGGCTGCTCGAGACTCCCGGCCACGCCGGCGTGCAGCGGCTGGTGCGCGACCTCAACGCCCTCTACCGCGCCACCCCGGCCCTGTGGGAGCGGGACTTCGACGCCGCCGGCTTCGAGTGGCTCGACGCGGACGACGCCGACCACGACACCGTCTCGTGGGTGCGCCGCGACGCGGACGGTAACCCCGTCGTGGTGGTCGTGAACTTCGCCGGCGTCCCGCACGAGGGCTACCGCCTGGCCCTGCCCGACGGCGGCGAGTGGGACGAGGCCCTCAACACGGACGCCGCCGACTACGGCGGCTCGGGGGTCGGCAACCTCGGCCGGGTGCACGCCCAGGACGTCCCCTGGAAGGGTCGCAGCCACTCCGTGACCCTCCGCGTCCCGCCCCTGGGTGCACTGGTGCTGCGTCCCGTCCGCTGACCCGCTCGGAATCGTGCGTGCTGACTTGATCCTCGAACGAGCCGTTTGAGGCCCAGCGTGCCCAGCGACGTGGTCAGCTTGTCGACGTCCGGAGGCACCGACTTGCCCCGCTGCTGC
>NZ_JBSHCR010000025.1:0-5490 GCF_053615895.1 Isoptericola sp. NPDC055881 | reverse complement strand
CCGCCCGGGGGGGCGCGGGGGGCCGGGCCCCCGCCCCCCCCCGCGCTCTACGGTGGGCGGTCCTCTTTCCCCCCCCCCCTGTCTTTCCGTCACCCCCCCCCCCCCCCACGATTCCAGCGCGGGGTCAGAAGTCCAGCGCGGGGTCAGTACAGGCTGATGGCGAGGCGCTGCCGCGCCTTGACCACGCGGGGGTCGGTCGGCCCGACGATCTCGAAGTACTCCACGAGACGCACGCGGAGCTTCTCCTTGGTGTCCGCGTCGGCGCCGGGCAGCAGCTCGAGCAGGCGGGCGAACGCGTCCTCGACCTTGCCGCCGAGCATGTCCGTGTCCGCGACGCCGAGCTGCGCGTCGACGTCACCGGGGGCGTCCGCCGCCGCCGTGCGCACGGCCTGCAGGTCGGCGTCGCGCGTGCGCTGCAGCAGCCGCACCTGGGCGAGGCCCGCCACGGCCAGGGCGTCCTTCGGGTCCTGCTTGATGGCCTTCTCGTAGGCGGCGACCGCGGTGTCGAGGTCGTCGCGCTCGATCGCGTCGTACGCCTCCTGGTGCAGCGGCGGCAGCGGCTCCTCCACGGGCTCGGCCTCGGCCTCGGCCGGCGCCTCGCCCTCGCCGCCCTGCGCGGGGGCACGGCCGGTGACACCGTTCTGCTCGGCGGCCGCGAGCACTTGGTCGAGGACGCCTCGCACCTGGTCCTCGGGGGCTGCGCCCTGGAAGAGCGGCAGCGGCTGGCCCTGCAGCACGGCGACGACCGTCGGCACGCCCTGCACCTGGAACGCCGCGGCGACCTGCGGGTACGCCTGGGCGTCGAGCCGGCCGAGCAGGAACCGCCCGGCGTACTCCTCGGCGAGACGCCCGAGGAGCTCGCCCAGGTCGGCGTTCGCCTTGTCGGTGGGGATCCACAGGAGCATGACCACCGGGAACGTGGTCGAGTCCTGCACCACCTGCTGGAAGTTCGCGTCCGTGACGTCCAGCACGTAGCCGCCGGCGGACGGCGCCCCGCCGGGCTCCCCCGGGGGCGGCGACTGGGGGCGGTTCAGCGCCGACAGGTCGACGGCACCGCGCACGGCGAAGGACGGATCGGGGGTGGCGTTGGTCATGGCGTCATCCTAAGAGCGGAGCGTCAGTTCGAGGCCGCCGTCGCGACGTGCGAGTACCCGAGCGGCCGGATCTTCTCGTCCGAGCCCTTCGGGGGCACGTACAGGGCCACCATGTCCGTGTACTCGGTCTTCAGCACGTTGGTCGGGTCGGCGTCGCCGAGCAGGGCCTTCTGCGTCTGCGAGAGCGCCGGGACCTTGGCCTCTTCCTCCGCCTCGACCTTCGCCGTCCCGTCGAGGACGCCCATCACCAGCGCGCCACCGTCGACCGTGCGCACGGACCGGACGTCGTCCTTGCGCGCCACGAACTTCTTCGAGTACTTCGTCCCGGACTCCTCGAACCCCGGGACGTCCTTCCACGCGGCCTCGTCCGCGGCCACGGCGGCCGTCAGGTCGGCGTCCGGCAGGGTGAACTGCTTGGCGAACGACGACTTCTTCGCCCCGAGGGTGACGATGTCGGCGTACTGCGCGAGGGCGTCGACGGGCGACGCGGCGAGCGAGTCGTCGTCCTTCGCCACCGCCTCCGATCCGATCGCGGGGTCGGCGAAGTACGGCATCTGCTGCCCGGGGATGAGCTGCACCCAGGACCACATCTTGTAGTTCTCGCGGGCCGAGGCCTGCTCGAACGCCACCAGGCGGGGCGTCTCGAGCTTCTCCGTCGCCTGCGTGATCGAGAAGCTCGTGCGCGGCCACCCCTCGGTGGTCGGGATGATCATCTGCTGGGACTCGCTCGGGATGTCCGTGACGAACTCGGCGTTGTCGCGCTCCTTCGCCACGGCGAGCTGGCTGGCGCGCACCTCGTAGGCGGGCCCGGTCACGCGCGGCTTCAGGTCCGTGCCCTTCTTGGCCTTGTCCGCCGCGTCGACCGTCTTCGCGACCGCGGCCGCCACCTGGGTGTCCTGGTCCTCGGTGAGCGCGGGCCGGCTCGACGCCGGGTCGGGCGCGGGCTGCGGGAGCTCCTGGGCGCAGCCGGCGAGCAGCGCCGAGGAGACGACGACGGCGCTCGCGACGGCCAGGCCGCGGCGGGTGGTACGGCGGTTCATCGGTTCTCCCCGTCGGTGTCGGTCGGGCGCTGCTCGGCGCCATCGGCGCCGTGGCCGGTGCGGCCCGGGTCGCCGAAGCCCCAGGTGGCGCGCCAGGCGGCAGCGCGGCCGGTGGGCGTGGCCAGGTCCGGTCGGGCGTCGCCGTCCGCCTCCGCCGGCGCGGCCTGCTGCGGGCGCACGGCGGGGATCGAGCCGGTGATGGCGCGCAGCATGCGTGTCATCCCGCCCTGCTCGGCGGCCCGGCGAGCCTCCTCCTGGGCGCGCAGCTCGCGGCGGGTCATGCGCAGGGCCCCGGTGGCGGTGGTGGGCTCCTCCGACGCTGCCGGCTCCGCCGACGCGGGCTCGTGCGGCGTCGGCTCGGCCGGGACCGGCGCGTGCGCGGTCGGCCCCGCCGCGAACGGGGCGACGGCGGTGGCGGACGCGTGCTCGGCGGGCTCGGCGGGCGAGGCACCCTCGACGAGGTCGTCACGCTGCCGGCGCCGGGACCGACGCAGCAGGCGGCCCGCGAGGGGCACCTCCGCGGTGCCCGCGGCGTCGCGCGCCGTCCCGTCCTCCGGTGCCGCGCCGTCCTCCGGAGCCGCACCGCCCTCGGGCCGGTCCGCGCCCGGCTCCCCGGTCGGCGGGGACGTGGGAGTGCCCGCGGACTCGTCGGTGGGCCGCACCGGGGCGAACGGGCCGGCCGACGGGCCGCCGAACGGGGCGGCGTGCGCCTCGTCGTCCGCCGCCGTGCCGGGCGGGTCGAGGCGCCCGTCGCTGTCGGCGCCGTCAGCGCGCTGCGCACGGACCCGGCGGCCGCCGAGCACCAGCAGCACCGCGCCGATCAGCACGAGGACGGCCCCGGCGATGACGCCCGGCCACAGGTAGGGCGTCGCGACGGTGCGCGGCCAGGTGAGCTCGAGGGTGGGCGCCTGCGCGTCCTTGCCGACACCCGCGGCGAGCAGGGTCCACCGACCCGGCCGGTCGCTCCAGCGGAGGGTGACGCTGGTGTCGTCGGAGGCCTCCGCGACCCACATGTCCGAGCCCGAGGGGTCGGGGCCGGTGGCCGGTGCCTCGTCGGTCTTGGCGTCGGCGTCGGCAGGCTTGCCCGCCGTCACGGAGAGGTTCTCCCAGTCGCTGAGGCCGGTCACGCGCGAGTACGGGTCGTTGCCGACCCACCCGGCCACGTCGACGTCGCGGCCGATCGCGAGCGCGACCTTCTGCCCCTCGGGCACGGACGCGCTGATCGTGACGTCGTCGCCGACGAGGCCCAGGACCCCGGGGTCGGTGACGACGAGCGTGCCGTCGCCGGACGGCTTGGCCGTGGCGGCCACCGTGTCGGTGGCGCGCCACACTGTGGCGGAGGCGACACCGAGCGCGGCAGCGACCAGTCCGATGAGGACCAGGACGCCGCCCAGAATGCGTTGCAGCACCGAGCTTTCCCTTCGACGTGGACAGTCCAGCATAGGGACGGCGCACCGAGCTCCGTCCATGTCGCCCCCCCTGGCGGGGGGCGGTTCACGAACCCTTCACGACTCGCGTACGTCCGCCGCGCCGCGGCTCCCGGCGGTCGCCACGACCCGCAGCGGCGAGCCGCAACCCGGCCCTCGCGGCGCGACGCCCGGGTGTGAGAAGATGCCTGGCTCGTCCCGTTGGGCAAGTATGTCCCGAGTATCGGCGCCATGGCCGCCCCACTATCCTGACGTGGCCGGGACACCCACCACATACGGAGGTCTGCACGTGTCCGACGAGCGCACGCTCTTCCCGATCACCATGCGCGGTTACGACCGCGCCCAGGTGGACGGTCACATCGCCCGACTCGAGCAGGCTCTGGAGGAGGCTCGTCGGAACGTCGAGAGCACCGACGCGCGCGCCATGCAGATCTCCTCGGAGCTGGCGCTCGCACAGCGCCAGCTGCGGGAGAACGAGAAGCCCTCCTACGCCGGTCTCGGCTCCCGCGTCGAGCGCCTCCTGCGGTCCGCGGAGGAGCAGTCGACCGAGGTGCTCACCCAGGCCAACCAGCAGGCGGCCGACATCATGGCGCGCGCCAAGCTCTCCGCCGGCCAGGTGCGTTCGCGCGCCGAGTCCGAGGCGTCGGAGCTGCTCGGCAGCGCCCGCCGGGAGGCCGAGGAGATCCGGTCCACCACCGCGGCGGAGGCCGAGGGCACGCTCCTCGCGGCCCAGCGTCGCGCCGAGGAGCTGGTCGGCTCCGCCGAGCGCGAGGCCGCCCTCATCACGAGCACGCTCTCCGCCGAGGAGTCCGAGCGCCGCGCCTCGCTCGAGCGCGAGATCGGCGTCCAGCGCTCCACCGCGGAGCGCGAGACCACCGAGCTGCGCGTCTCCACCGAGCGCGAGACGGCGCAGCAGCGGGCGCAGGCCGCCGCCGAGGCCGCCGCGCTGCGCGAGGAGGCCGACCGCGAGTCGACCGACCTGCTCGAGCGCACCCGCCGCGAGGCCGCCCGCATCATCGCCGAGGCCAAGCACCACGCCGCCGAGGCGTCGGACGCCGTCACGACCGAGCTCGAGCAGCTGCGGGAGCAGGCCCGTGCCGCGCTCGCCGACGCCGAGCTCGAGATCGCGCAGCGGCGCGAGCAGGTCGAGCACGAGGCCGCGGCCCGGCACGAGACGGCACGCCAGGAGACGGACCTCCTCGTCCGTGCGGCCGAGGAGCACGCCGCCGAGGCCGAGCAGCGCGTCGCCCTCGCGCTGCAGCAGGCGGAGAAGGTCCGGGCCGAGTCCGACGCCTACGTGAAGGCCCTCGTGGCGGACGCCCGCCGCACCGCGGACGGCATCGTCGCCGAGGCGCGCGAGTTCACCGAGCAGATGGTCTCGGACGCCCGCGTGGAGGCGGAGAACCACCGGTCCACCGCGCAGCGCCAGCTCGAGGACCTCACGCGCCGGCACGACTCGATCAACTCCTACCTCGAGGAGCTGCGCGGCCTCCTCGGCGCCGAGAAGAAGTCCGCCAAGGGCTCCTCGCGCGCGGCGGCCGACACCGACGTGCCGCCCGCCCCGGCGCCGGAGGCCGCTGCCGACGAGCCCGCCACCGCCGCTCAGCCGGGCGCCCAGGCCAAGACCGAGGCCGAGGCCACGGCCGAGATCCCGGCCGAGGACGAGCAGCCGGTCGCCGAGCCGGCGAGGGCCACGAAGAGCGCCAAGGCGGCGAAGAGCACCGGCGCCACGAAGAGCTCCGGCACCACGAAGAACACCCCGGCCGCGAAGGACGCCGAGGCTCCGAAGGGCGCCGGCGCCGCGAAGAGCTCCGAGGCCACCGCGGAACCGGCGTCGGAGGACGCCGAGCCGGACACCGAGCAGCAGGCCCGGGCCGCCTCCCAGGCCTGACCGCCCCGCGCACGACGAGGGCCGGCCACCCCATCGGG